>CAJXGK010000117.1 GCA_913053815.1 uncultured Rhodanobacteraceae bacterium | reverse complement strand
GTAACGGTTCGCAAGATGCAGGCCATTCGGCGTACCCGGAGCATACGCTGACCATTCGTGTCCACGCACCATGCTGGCTCGAGGTGCAAACCCAGGATGGGAAGCGGCTGGCTTATACACTGTTGGCAGCAGGGAGTGTACGCACTTTCCACAGTAGGGAGCCTTTGAATGTGCTGATCGGCGATAGTCGGGCAGTTGAAATCACGATCGATGGCAAGCCGTTTCATCCCCCAGGGGCTGGCTCAGCACGTATCGTCCGTTTTCAGGTAGGTGGCTCGCATCCCCAATAACGACGGATTTGTTATGCTTGTAACCTTTGTGGCCACTGACCCACTGGGCAGGACACAAATTTGTATGGTACGGCCTCCGCGACTTACGGTAAAACCCTATGGCATTCGATGTATACGACGATTATGAGCAGGGCGAGCGCGTCCGCAAATGGCTGGTAGATAACTGGATCTCAATTGTGCTGGGTCTGGGTATCGGTCTGGGTCTGGTTTTCGGGTGGCAGAAATGGCAGAGCCACAAGCAGGGTTACCTCATCCAGGCCGCCACCCAGTACGACCTTATGAGTCAGGCCTTGGATAAGAATGACGTCACTGAGGCAAAAGTGGCTACGGGTGTCCTGACTCAAGAATTTCCTGATACGGTTTATGCCGTGATGGCCAAGGGGGCTCTGGCGGCTCGAGCCGCTCGCCAGGGGGATTATCCTTCCGCAGAAGTCGACTTGTCCTGGGCCGGCACCCACGCCAACATGCCTTCCTTGAAAGATTTGCTGCAAGTCCGTCTGGCGCGGGTACAACTTGCCGCAGGGCAGGCCAAGCAGGCCTTGTCCAGCTTGAAAAAGGTCAACCATGATGATTACCAGGCTCAGATGGCTAATTTGCGGGGGGATGCTGAGGCCCAACTGGGCAACCAGGGCAAGGCCCGCCAAGCCTATAAGGAGGCGTTGCTATTGTTGCCTGCTGGTGCCGCCAACCGCAATTTGCTGCAGATGAAGCTCGAAAATCTCACCCCTAACGGAACAAAATCTCGATGAAACGTGGTCTCATCCTACTCTTGCTGCTTACCACGACCATATTGAGTGGATGCAGCCTTTTCTCAAGCAAAGACAATATCCAGCCACCGACACCCCAACCGGTATTCACACCGACGTTGAGAATAAGCCAGTTGTGGGACGTGACGGTGGGGGACGGTACCGGCTCTACCGGTATCCGTATGCGACCGGTGGTCAGCGATGGTGTGGTCTATGCGGCCAGTCCTGATGGGACCCTTGCAGCGTACACGCTAGCCACGGGTGCGCAGATCTGGTCGACTTCTCATCACTGGTTTGGTCAGCGCAATCTACGCTATTCGGGGGGGCCTGCTGTGGTCGGCAATTTGCTGGTCATCGGCTCCCAGAATGGCCATGTGTATGCCTATGCAGCGAAGACCGGTAAACCGCTCTGGAAAGCGCCGGTAAGCTCCGAGGTGATCACCCCACCGGTGATCGTCGGCCATAAGGTATTCGTGCGTAGCAATGATGGGCATGTGTACGCCTTGAATACCACCAACGGCAAACAGCTGTGGTTGTACGATCGTTCAGATGTGCCGTTGCTGAGTCTACGCGGTAACGGGGAGCTGCTGGCAGTGGGGGGAGCGATTATTTTTGGCAGTGATGCCGGCAAGTTGATTGCTATCTCACAAAAAGATGGCAGTAACTTGTGGCGTATACCCGTCGCTGCCGGTACCGGGCGTTCTGATATTCAGAAACTGGATGATTCTGACGGCCGGGTCGTGTTCGACAATGGGGTTCTCTATGTTGACGCTTACCATGGCAACCTGATGGCGATTCAGGCGAAAAGTGGGCGGGTACTCTGGAGCAGGCCTTTTTCCAGCTATACCGGGGTGGCTATTGCGGGCACTCAAGTCATTGCCGTGGACGATCATTTTAATATCTGGGCCATGGACCAGAGTAATGGGGGAGATTTGTGGAAGCAGACCGCATTGCAGTGGCACTGGCTGGCCGCCCCTGCTATCCAGAAAGGCTATGTTGTCCTGGGTGGGCTCAAGGGTTATGTATACTGGCTGAATATTACCAACGGCAAATTTGCGGCAAGTGAGCAGCTGTCCAGTGATCCAATCCGCTCCCGCCCGGTGGTAGCGGGCGCTATCGTATTGGTCGAAGATGTCAGGGGACATCTTGCCGCCTATCATATCGCTAGCAAATAAACCGTTGAGTACCAACCGATGTTACCCGTTGTTGCCCTGGTCGGACGACCGAATGTAGGTAAGTCCACGTTGTTCAATGCGCTAACTCGGAGTCGTGACGCACTGGTTGCAGATATGCCGGGGGTAACTCGGGATCGCCATTACGGAGTTTGCCGCCGTCGCGACCGACCCTTTGTAGTGGTGGATACCGGCGGACTGGGTGATGCGGCCCAGTCGCTGGATGCACTGACTACGTGCCAGGTACAGATGGCGATTGATGAGTCCGATATATTGCTGTTGATCGTGGATGCACGCGAGGGTTTGTCACCACTCGATGCGAGCGTTCTGCAGGGGCTTCGCCGCAGTGGCAAGCCGGTCCTGCTCACGGTTAACAAAACCGATGGCCTGGATCTTGATGTGGCCTCGGCTGATTTTGCGACACTGGGGATTTCACCTGTTTTGCCGATTGCGGCGAGCCATGGACGTGGCCTTGATTCTTTGCTCGATGAGCTTATACCCCGGCTTCCTAGGCAACAGGAGGTCGCGAATCTTGCTGCTGAGGGCATCCCGATTGCCGTCCTGGGCCGTCCCAATGTGGGCAAGTCGACACTGGTAAATCGTCTGCTTGGCGAAGAGCGGGTGGTAGTTTCCGAGCTGGCCGGTACCACCCGTGATGCCATTCACGTACCGCTACAGCGTGATGGGAAGTCCTATGTGCTGATCGACACGGCGGGGATACGGCGTCGGGCTCGGGTCGAGCAAGCACTAGAAAAGTTTTCTGTCATCAAGGCTTTGCAAGCCTTGGATGACGCTGAAGTGGCCTTGTTGATGCTGGATGCGCAGGAAGGGGTGACTGATCAAGACCTAAGTCTCATTAGCTATATTTTGGATGCCGGTCGGGCTTTGGTCATTGCCCTGAACAAATGGGATGGTCTGAGTCGTGATGCGCGTCGACACTGCCGGGCAGGGATTGATCGGAAACTGGAATTTGTCACTTGGGCTCAGGTAATCACCCTCTCGGCATTGCAGGGCTCCGGTTTTCGCGAATTGATGAGAGCAATAGATCGTGCCCATGCGGCAGCCCATCGCTCACTGGGTACACCGGCACTGACTCGAGCGTTAGAACAGGCGTATACGGCCTACCAGCCCCCGCTAGTACGCGGCCATGCCCCCAAGCTCCGGTATGCCCATTTGGGGGGTAACCACCCTCCAACTATCATCATTCACGGTAGCCGTACCAAGCATCTTGCACCGACCTATATACGATATCTAGAGAATTTTTTCCGCAAACGGTTTCGTCTCTTTGGGACCCCGGTACGTATCCATTTCCGGGAAGGGGAAAATCCGTTTGCAGGGCACAAAAATGTACTTAGTGGGCGCCAGTTACGCAAGCGTAAGCGGTTACTCCAGCATGTTCGCGGGAAACACTGAGCCGTAACGGTAGCGCAACCGGGCTATTTGGGTAGAAACTTGATGATGGGTGAAGGCCGGATAGTGACGTCACCAATGATTCAGCAAATCAGCGTCGAAGAAGCGCGGCAGCGACAATTATGCGGACATCTTTTGCTCGATGTTCGTACCGATATTGAACGTGAAAAAGGGTTGCCGCACGGTGCTCTGGCTTGTAACGAAGCGGATCTTGGAAAATTTTTGAAAGACCAAGACAAGGCTTCGAGCCATCCACTTATGCTTATCTGTGCACTCGGGCAGCGCTCCATACGTGCCGCGCGAAGCTTACAGAATATGGGTTATTCCGAGGTGGTATCCGTTGCGGGTGGGGTCACGGCATGGATCGCCAAGGGCTTGCCATTAGAAGGGATACAACTCGACAGCGATGCTCGGGATCGTTATGCACGGCAATTGATCCTGCCTGAAATCGGCCCCTTGGGCCAACAGCAGCTGGCGGTCTCTCGCGTGGCCCTGGTTGGGGTCGGAGGCCTCGGTGCCCCAGTAGGTCTGTATCTTGCTGCCGCCGGGGTGGGGCAGATTACTTTGATTGACCACGATCAGGTAGAGCGCAGTAATTTGCATCGACAGGTTGTGCATAGCGAAAAATCTATCGGCATGCCGAAAGTCGAATCAGCACGCAACACCCTGCTAGGGCTGAATCCTAGCTTACAGATTCACGCCTGCCAAACACGCCTACAGCAGGATAATGCCGATACTTTGCTGGCCGAACATGATGTCATCGTGGATGGTGCGGATAACTTTCCAACCCGTTATCTATTGAGTGAAATCAGTCTCCGACACAGCATCCCACTAGTGTATGCAGGGATTGAGCGATTTTCCGGCCAATTGAGCGTCTTCGACCCCCGACAAGCTGACAGCCCGTGTTATCGCTGTCTGTATCCTGACCCCCCTGTCAGCGGCGAAGCACCCAACTGCGCTGAGGCCGGGGTGCTGGGAGTGTTGCCTGGTGTGTTGGGGACCTTGCAAGCCGTGGAGACTCTCAAACTGCTGCTTGACCTAGGTCAGTCAATGGTCGGTCGGCTGCTGTTGTTTGATGCTCTACAACTGGTTTTTCACGAACTGCATTTGTCACGAGACCCGGCCTGCCCAGGTTGCGGACCGGTTACGCGGCGGCGGAAAGTCGATATCACCTTGCCACAGTGCGATCCCCGTTAGGGACTCAGACCCATCACTGCAAGGTCTCGGAGATTCGCTCCAGAGCGTCTGGCGCGCAAGCCAATGGCTACGGTTTCGAGGTGCCCTTGAATCTCCAGAAGAGCAGGGGACCTGAAGTCGTCCTACGAAATGACGGAAGCCCCCCCCAACATTCCGCTGTCATAGCGCCATTACTCTGCTGATGGTTTTTTCTGTACTGGAACAGTCGGTGTGTGAACCGATTCCGTACTAACCGGCTTATCGGTTGCGGCAGCGGGCTTCCCGGAGCTGGGCTTAGGTGAATCTTCTGTAAATAGATTGGCCTGGCTTGGCCGCTGCCGCTGCTTGCCGTGATCACGATCACTGGTCTCACCCTCTCGCCGGGCCTGATGAATGGGCTTGTGTAAGGGAAGCGCTGCTGCATCGGCGGATTCTGAGGCTCCTCGCTTGGCCTGTAGCTTGGTTTGTGTCGCTGTCGGGGTGGCCGGGCGCGGTTTGTCCAGTACTCGTGCTGCGGGCTTGATCGGATCTGACATCTCTGGGGAAGTGTTAGTACCGGTGGCAGGATGCGCTGGGGGCGTGGCATCTTTCGACTGGGATCGGGCGGTGGTCTTCGATATAGTTGCTGAGCGTTCTTGGCTTGGCGGTGTCGAGAACGTGGGGGTGGCGGCTAAGGCAGCGACGAAGCAACAGTCATAGTGCTGCTGCCTGGCTTGGAGCTCGGGGCAGGCGGGTCGGCGATGGGGCGCTTGCCAGGAGCGGAAGCCGACTTGGGGGAAGGTTTTGTTGTTGGGTGAGTCGCGGGGATGGTCTCGGTGGTGCCGGGTGCCGGGGATGGGGTCAGGCTGGAGCTCTGTGCAGAACTCGTTCTGGTCTGCCCCGTGTTACGGTTGGGCAGAGTGTCGGGAGAGCCCTTCACGGAGCTTCCTGGCGATGGGGCCAATCCAGGTTTACCGGCTACGGCATGGTGACCAGTAAGCTCAGCCATTTGAGGTTTTACCTGGGTGATTCCAGGAGCCGTAGGCCGAATCTCCGGCTGCTGAATAGCGGGGGGTGTGGAGACATCGGTCGATGGTACGGATGGCTGTTGCCCTGAATTAGCCACAGGCTTGGCCACTATTTTTTCTGGTGAGGAACTTACTGATACAGGATTCTTGCTCGGTAGGCGGCGGCTCGCTGAAGCTTGTGAAGTCGTTGCCGTGGTTGGATCAGGCGCATTGCTGAGAACCCCGGACGACTCTGTGTCTGTGGCGCTGGTAACTGGGCTATTGGCTGCAACAGCATTGTGCCGACGGCGGCCGCCACGGCGTCCCCGGCGGCGGCTACGCTTGGCTGGAGTGCCGGACTCAGCCCCCTCGGGGGGGGTGGGGGTCGAAGTGTTACTGCGCGCTGTAGAAGATTCCGTTTTAATATCTTCTATCCATTTCCCAATAGTCACAGGGCTATAATTTTGCATAAGCTGAAAAAGTTCTTCTATGTTTTCGGAAATCATCAGGTTGTTGCGGTGTTCGGCACGGACAAA
>CAJXGK010000116.1 GCA_913053815.1 uncultured Rhodanobacteraceae bacterium | reverse complement strand
CTACCGACGATCGGGATATGCAGCTTGTAACGATCCCAGGTAAGGCGTCCCCGCGGGGTGTGCTTCCAGGTCCAGAAGCCCCAGGCGGCGAGGCCCACGAGGCCGAGAATTACCCACCAGTAGTGTGCCGCGAATAGCGATATCGCGAAAATGATGCGGGTCGGGAGTGGCAGTTTGTCGCCGAAGTGATGATACAGGCGCCCGAAGGTGGGAATGACAAAGATCGTGAGTACCGCCATCGCCGCCATGATCGCCACTAGCACGATCACCGGATAGCGCAGTGCCGACTTGATCTGGTTGCGCGTGCGGCGTTCGAGTCCGAGGTACTGATGCAAAAACTGAAACGATGTCTCCAACGTGCCGGAGTTCTCTCCCACCCGCACCAAGCTCACGTATAAGGGGGAAAACGTCTCGGGGTGGTGCGCCATGCTGGTGGCCAGATCTTGCCCGGCGGCAAGCGATTCAAGTACATCGTCGAGTACCCGGCGCATGGCTTCGTTGCGAGCCGAATCCCGCAACCCTGTGAGTCCCCGCAAAAGCGGCACCCCGGCCCGTACCAGCGCATGCATCTGGCGGCTGAACAGCAGTACATCGTCGAGCAGCGGATGCTCGCGACCCAATATCCGGCGCAGGGTGCGCCCCGAGGCCACGCCCGCCTCCCGGGTGGGCGTGATCTCGACCGGGGTGATACCGAGATCGATCAGCCGGGAAGCAACGGCTTCCGCGGACTCGCCATCCAGGGTTCCACTGAGCACCTCGCCGCTGGCCGAACGCGCCCGATAGCTGAATCGAGCCACCTCAGTCGGCCTCCGCAGCCACCGTCGTCCCATCCAGCATCAAGGAGCCTCCGGCGACGCGCATGACTTCGGAAATGCTGGTGATACCCTGGCGGGCGAGATCCAGCGCGGATAATGCGAGGGGTCGATAGCCCGCCGGACGCAGTTCCGGGTCTGAAAATCGGACTGTCGCCTCGGCACGAATGGCCTCGGCGAGGCCCGGGGTAATTTCCAGCCACTCGAACACGCCGGTACGACCCCGGTACCCGGTGCGGTTGCAGTAGGTGCATCCCTTTCCGATCCGCCAAGGGGCTTCCGTCACCGCATCCAGGCCCAGGCTCCGGAGGAAGGCCAGTTCTTGGGCGTCGGGTGCGTGGGAATTCCCACAGTGTTCGCAGATCTTGCGAACCAGCCGCTGGGCGAGCACTCCCCGCAGGGCGGAGGCAACAAGATACCCGCGGGCGCGCATATCGAGCAGCCGCCCCAGGGTTGCCAGCGTATCGTTGGTATGCAGGGTGGAAAGCACCAAATGCCCCGTGATCGCGGCTCGCAGTGCGATCTGTACTGTTTCTTCATCGCGGATTTCACCGACCATGATGATATCCGGATCGAGACGTAAGGCACTGCGCAGGATGCGGGCGAAGTCGAGCCCGATACGGGGGTTGACCTGTACCTGGTTGATTCGCGGCAGCCGGTATTCGACCGGATCCTCGGCGGTGATAATTTTGCGCCCGGGCTGGTTCAGTTCGTTCAGGGCCGAATAGAGCGTGGTGGTTTTCCCGCTCCCGGTAGGACCCGTCACCAGGATCATGCCATGTGGCGATGCCAGCATGTGACGATAGGATTGCAGCACCACTGGGGGCATGCCGATTTTGGCCAGTGAGCGCTGGGGAGCGGACTGGTCCAGAAGACGCATGACCACGACTTCCCCGTGTTCAACCGGCATGGTGGCCAGGCGCACATCGAACAGTCGCCCTTCGATACGGATTGAAAAACGCCCGTCCTGGGGTAGACGCTTTTCAGATATGTCGAGATTCGACAACAGCTTGAGTCGGGTTACCAGCGCCTGGGAAGTTCGGGTGCCGGCAACCACCTGTTCATTGAGCACTCCATCAATACGCTGGCGAATCCGCAGTTGTCGATCTTCAGGTTCGATATGAATATCGGAGGCCCCCGCATGCACCGCATCCTCGAACATCGATTGTAACAACCGGGCCACGGGGACATCGGTTTCCAGCTCGGAACGCACCAGTTCGGAGAGTTCATAGTCGGACTCGAGGTTGTCCGATACTTCTCGAGCCAACGAGGTGATCTCACCGGTCCGGCTATAAACCAGATCAATCGCGTCAAGGATGTCCTTTTCGCGAGCCAGAACAATCTTGATGGGCCGATGCAGCTGGTGGGTTAGCTCATCGTAGGAAAACAGATCGGTCGGGTCGGCCATGGCCACCGCAAAACCCTCGGCATCCTCTTGCAGTAACAAGGCCCGAAAGCGCCGGGCGAGCTGCTCCGGCATCTTCTGTACCAACTTGGGATCGAGTTGATATTGCCTGAGATCGACCAACGGAACCTGGAGCTGACTGGCCAGAAGCTGCAGGATTTTTTCTTCAGTGACCGCCCCCATACCAATCAGTACCCGCCCCAGCTTACGGCCACTTTTTTTCTGTTCATCCAGCGCAGTTTGTAGTTGCGCCTCGGAGATCAGGCGTTTCTGTACCAGCAGGTCACCCAGCCGAATCCTCGGGTGCGGTTGGGCGCTCATGGTTTTCCTCTTCCCAGCGCTTTGAGTCGACGGCGAGCATAGGTTGTGGCGGCCGAACTCAGGCCCGGGTGTTGCAGAGCGTTCTGGTAGGCCTTGAGCGCGGCTCGATCTTGGCGGGACTGATCCAATGCAATGCCGAGCCCCAGCCACCACACCGCCCGATCCGGATTCACTACGAGCAAGGCGGCATACTGGTGCGCGGCCCGACGATAGTGTCCAGCCTGGACCTCCAAGCCGGCCAAAAGTGCATGATAATCAGGATCAGCCCTTACCGGCGGGGTATTTTTCTTGAGTACCTTAAGGGCTCGATCGGTATGCCCGGCATCCATCAAAATCCGTGCCTTCAGGCGGACCAGAGACAGGCGTCCGGAATTATTGGGCTGCAGGGTAAGCCCGGTATCCAGTAGAGCAAGTGCCGCTTGGATCCTGCCGTCCTTAGCCTCGAGCCCCGCGAGCAGAAGCCGGGCCGGAACCAGCCGCGAATCAATCTCAAGAGTCCGGAGCAAGGCGGTATGAGCTAGTGAGGCATGCCCGGCCGCCAGATCCTGCATGGCCCGATTATACGCTTGGTGAGCACGGACGGCTGGAGGTACCGGTTGCGGACGCACCGTCACCTTACCTCCTGTGGGCGCCCCCTCAGGCATCGGGGGAGAGTATTTCTGCCGTGATCTAGCCTGCTGGCTAGTACGCCGTGGCGATCTCGCGATGGGCCGAGGTGATTCGACCCGCTGGGTAATACGCCGGGGCGATCTAGCCATGGGCCGAGGGGATTCAGTCCGCTGGGTAATACGCCGGGGCGATCTGGCCATGGGCCGAGGGGATTCAGTCCGCTGGGTCATGGGCCGGGGGACGGGTAGCGACGTCAGCAACGGCGCGTTGATCTCACGCACACGGCCGGAGGGGGGGTTCTTAAGCAATGTCGCCCTACCCGCTGGCCTGCGGTCAATTTGTGGGGCGGCAGCCGTGCTAGGGTAGGCCTGGAGCACGAGAATACTGGGGGCCGGCTGCACACCGGGCACGGTACCCAGTCGTAGCCGAAATCCTGTCTTGGCTCGAGCTACAAGCAGTATTCCATCACGCGTTTTGGTGAATTGCAGAGAAGAAATCCCCACCGTAAGCGGCAGTGCAGGCAAGTGCTCAGGTAAGCGCGCTGCGAGACGTACCCGAAGCGTACGGTTATCTTGCGGGAGTGGGAAGGCCGCGAGGGGTGCTGAGAAAGATAGCCATAATCCGGACCTGACCGCACCCTGAGGAGACGGCGTCACGACCAGTAAGGTAGGAAGTTCCGGAACCTCCGTCAGCTTGCTGCGATCGACCCGTGGGGATAACCGCCTCGGCACGCTTGACGTCATGGTCTCCGTTGGGCTCTGATATACCGCACGGTGTGACACTGGCCGCGGGATCGCATCCCGTCCCAGCAAATAGGCCGCCACTAACCCTCCCGCCCCTATCATAACCACGACAAGAATGATCAGGATCCCCCGCCGCGATGATGGCACCGGCGCCAGGCTGGACGTCTTGCCTAACCCCCCACGGCGCCGATCCAGATCCCGCAACATGTCGTTGATCAGGCTCATCTTGAGACCCGTGCCAGCAGTGAAGGCAGAACCCATAGAATCAGAAATACCCCGCGACGCAAGCTACTCAGAAAACGGTATTGACGTCGAACCTGTGCCGTATCGTTGATAGCGGAGCTTACATGGCGGCGCAACACGTCATCGCAGCCTTCGCCGTAGGCAGCAAGCATACTTTTGTGGGCCACAATATTGATTAAACGAGGCACCCCACAACTAGCCCTGAACAGCAAGCGTAGCGCGGCATGAGAAAAGGGTGGTCGGCCGTGCCGCCCGGCAATTTGCAGCCTATGGCGCAAATACGCTTCGCTGGCGCATCGATCCAAGGGCGGCAGACGATAGTCAAAAGTGATGCGCTGAGCCAGTTGGCGCAGGTTTGCCTGGGCGAGACGGCAATCCAGTTCGGGTTGCCCGAACAAAACAATCTGTAGCAGTTTCCGCTTCTCCGTCTCCAGGTTGGAAAGTAAGCGGATGGACTCCAGTGTTGCGGTCGGTAAGGCTTGGGCCTCATCGAACAACACCACCAATCGGTGACCCGTACCCGACAGCTCAAGTAATCGATGCCTGATCGTGTCCATGAGCACCCCCGTGGCTAACTTCTGTCCATTCGGAATGGATAACTCGGTGGCAAGCTGACGATACATACTGGCGGGGCGAAGATCCGGATTGGGCAGATAAGCGGTGATCCACGGCGACTTAAGCCGGCTGATCAATAAACGACAAAGCATCGTCTTGCCCAAACCGACTTCGCCAGTAACCTTCACGAAACCCTGCTCCTCTTCAAGAGCGAACAGCAGTACGTTAAGTGCCTCCTGGTGAGCGGGGCTAGGAAAGAAAAATTGAGTATCGGGAGTGAGCGCAAAGGGGGGATGCGTAAGCCCGAAGTGAAGCTGATACATCAGCTATTCAGCTCCCCGGCTCCAGCCTTTCCGCGGCAACCTGCCGCTCGTGGGTATAACGTGCCCAGACATCCCCTTCACCGACCACGATAGGTTTGAGAAGAATGACCAGTTCGGTACGCATCGTCGATTGTTTCTGCTGCTGAAACAGACGTCCGAACAAGGGAATATCCCCGAGCAGGGGCACCGAGAAGGTCTGATTCCGAACTTCCTTCTTCATCAAACCACCGATCACCACCACCTGCCCACTGCGCGCCCGTACAATGCTGTCCGACTCCCTGACCGAACTGAAGGCCAAGGGTAGATCGTTTTGCTGCCCATTGACGGTGATCACCTTATTCTGGTCGGTAACCTTGCTGATGGTAGGGTGGATGTACAGCGTCACCCAACCTTTAGATGAAATCTGGGGGGTCACATCGAGTGCTACCCCGGAGAAAAAAGGTGTCAGGTTGATATTGCTGGCCGACGTTGTCGCTGTTCCGGTAATGGTGTTGCTGTTGACACTGGTCACGAAAAACTCGTCGTGACCCACCTTGATAATGGCATCCTGATTGTTGATGGTCGCCATGCGCGGGCTGGAGAGCACGTGCACTGCCCCCTGACTTTTGAGCAATTCAATAAAGGCGTTGAAATCACCGAGATTAAGCACTGCGGCGAAGGTGCCACCAAAGGCTGAGGTCGGGAAACCGGTAATCGGGTTCGCCGGATTCGGCTGTACGGTAATCGGCAGACCCAGCAGGCTGGAGAGACCGGTGTTGAACAAATTCTGCCCCGCCACCTGTCCAATCAGGATGCTCTTGCCGTTACCTGCTTGCATCAACGCCGCCCAGTTGATGCCGCTCTGGAACCCGTGGCTCAGGGTAACCTCCAGAATCTTGGCCTCAATAATCACTTCCCGGTTGACACTGCCCTGAACCTTGTTGATGAACCGCCCGACTATCCGCAATTGACGGGGCATGGCGCGCACCACGATCACACCGGAGTTGGGATTAAGTACTATTTTGCGACCTCCGGCGGTGCCGACGATAGCCTTGAGTGCCGTCCCGACAGATTGCCAAAAATCGTTTTTGGAGGTAGTGGTAATGCTGCTTCCGGAGACCAATGGCCGCCGTCCTGAGGCCGCGCCGCCGCCGAGACGGCCGCTACCGCCATAGCGTCCACCACCGCCGTAACCGCCACGGCCGTACAGTCCCGCAGTATCGGCATTGGTGGTCTGGCCTGAAGTGACCCGGGTCTTCGAGGTGGCCTTGCGCTTGATGTCGAGATAATTGATATGGAAAATCCGTGTCTGCATTCGGTTCGGCAATATGACCCAGGTATTGCCGATGTGGTTATAGGCATAGCCATA
>CAJXGK010000115.1 GCA_913053815.1 uncultured Rhodanobacteraceae bacterium | reverse complement strand
GGGAACCGGCGCAATATGCCGGCCCTTGCGCCATCAGAACACCGCGCGCTGCGGTACGAAGAGATACTCACCGATGCGTACCCGCAACAACAGTCGTAGCGGACATTTAGGTTGGGCCGCAAGCCGACGCGGGTAACAGGCATCCAGGGTCAAGGCGACTTCGGCACCACTGACATCGAGATAGTGTTCAATTTCAGGTGTCGTGGACAAGGGATGAATCATCGCCGGCACGGCACCCAGCTTGCTGGCTGCATAGCCAGCGATCACCCCCTGCGGCCTAGTCGGCATGGCGATCAGCAACCGTTCACCACGGCGCAGTCCCAAGCCATGCAAACCATTGGCACAACGGTCGATCGATGCCAGTAACGCGCGGTAGGTCGCCGTCGTGTCAAAAAAGTCCCAGGCCAGGGCATCCGGAGTTCGACGCGCCGTAGCAACAACCATCTGATACAGGGGCAATCGGATAGTCGAGATGAGCCGGCACCTGGCCGTAAAAACGTAACCAGGGCGCCGGGGGGGGTCATGGCACGCATGCCATGAGGCGGGTTTTCCTGGATCGCCCATCGTACCCGTGAGGCCCCCGCATGATCCCACCGAGATGATCTGCAGAGAAGATTAAGCCGACGTGTCCCTCCGGGTGAGTACGAACCCACGTTCGTGGATACCCGATGGGTGCTCGATTTTCATAGCGTGCGCAGCGTCCCAGGACCACAGGTCAGCGGCAAAGAGTTTGCGCATAATGTCGAGGTCGCAGTGATAAGGGGGGCCGCCCTCGCGATCAGTCTGCATGAAAAGCGCGAACAGATGGCCGCCGGGCTTGAGCCAGGTTGCGAGACGGTGGACATAATTCGGCCAGTCGGGGGGATCGATGGCGCACAGGCTGGTCTGTTCATAGATGGCATCGAAGGGACTATCCGGCTCCCATTCGAGCAGGTCGGCCTGAATCAAATGAGCCGAGTGGGAGCCCTCATCCAGGGTTTTTTGCAAGGTAGCGATTGCGGAGGGGGCAATATCGACCGCGGTGACGTCATAGCCTTGCGCTGCGAGATAACAAACCTCATGCCCGCGACCGCAGCCGGGGATGAGGATACGTCCCGCCGGCATCAACCCCGACTTGACCCAGTTTTCGAGCGCCGGGCTGACCTGGCCGCGATCCCAGCCGGTTTTACCGCTGCGATAGCGGCCTTCCCAGCGTTCTGCTGTTTGGTTCATACGGGCACACACTGTTTTTGCTTACAGTGGTTTATGCTACAGCTTCGTCGGATCAAGTTCCAAATCCAGCCTTGTCCAACATGAAATGAGTCGGGGGTAAGCTGAAGCGGGATTAGATTCCGTTTATGATCGGACAACGCATCGACCGACCCCCATATCGGCCCGCCAATGGGATGAGCCATGATCCATCCCTGAAGACTACGGCAAAGGGCAAGCCTGAGCCCTTTCCCACCACTCCCGCACAGGCTAAAATCCAGTAAAGAAGGCCGTGACTACGCAGTGGGCATTCGATCCCTTTTGATAATTTTGCCTACGCTCACCGGCCTTGTTGCAACCATTTCACCCTAGATCCCGGGTCGATGCCCGGGATGACGAAACTTTTTGTGGTACCCGGGATGAAGAGAACAAGAGGAGCCCGGAATGACCGGTCTTTTTCTGATGGTGCCCCACTTCGGATGGTGCCCCACCCTGCGGGGTCACCAGAAATCCGTACACGGTGCAGAAATAATCTCGACCGATGCGGTTCGTACCTCACGGCATTCTACAGCCCCGCCCGCTGCACCAGGGAAAACATGCGTAAAAGCTATCGAATTCTTCACTCAATGCTCAGGTTTGGCCTGCAGCAACCGCTGTAATTCCTGCCATTCGTCTGCACTCAGGTTGTGCTCAGCCATACGTAATCTCAACGCCGCCATGCGGGCCGCATCCGCCTGGCGGTCGAGCTGGTGTAAGGCATCATCCAGCTCGGCCTGGTAATCGAAATCTTCCTGGTCTGAGTCGATCTTTGCCGCCAGCTTGTGCAACGCTACCGCTTCCTCGCGGCCAGAAAAATGCTCCAGCACGGCCCCCGTATGCAAGGCCGGGTTGTTGTGGGCCAGCTGCAGCAGTTCGACCAGCAACGCTACCCCTGATTGCTGTAGGCCCGCAAATCGATACGGTGGAGCATGTTCCCGGGCCAACGCGGGACGGGCCAGTAAGCGTTCGATGGCTTTGCGTATCAGAGAGATTCTGCCACCTGTCGGCCGCTGAAAAGTACCGGTTTTCCGCATGGGGGTGGGTTGGGCCGTTGTTGGGGCAGTCCGCACCCCGGTGCGTTGTTCCAATTCCTGAACCATTAGATCGCGGAATGCTCCATCGGGAAGCTTTGCCAACAGAGGTCTGGCTCGTTCTGCCAAGCGCGCCCGTCCATCCAGGCTGTCAATCTCCACACCCGCAGCCAAGGTATCGAAAAAATAGCGCGACAGCGGCGTGGCCTGCTCGAGGCGTTCGATAAAACCTGCGCGGCCCTCGACACGAATCATGCTGTCAGGGTCCTCGCCATCGGGCAGAAACAGAAAGTGTGCCTGACGGCCGTCGCGAAGCCGCGGCAAGGTCGCTTCCAGCGCCTTCCAGGCGGCGGCACGCCCTGCTCGATCACCATCAAAACAGTAGTAGACATCGGCGGCGGTACGAAACAGCAGTTCGGCATGTTCCGGGGTGGTGGCGGTACCCAAGGTGGCCACTGCCTGCGATAAACCATGCTGATGTAAGGCGATAGCATCCATATAGCCTTCCACTACGATCAGTCGCTCAACCTTAGCCGCTTGTTGACGCACCTGCCACAAACCAAACAATTCGCGGCCTTTGTGAAACAAGGGGGTCTCGGGTGAATTCAAGTACTTCGGTCCGTCCCCCGCAAGGATACGCCCACCAAAAGCGATCACCCGGCCCCGGCGGTCGAGGATAGGAAACATCAAGCGCTCACGGAAGCGATCGTAATGCCTGCCCTGCTCGCCCGTGGCCAGCAGACCCGCCTGCTCCAACTGCCGTATCCGGGTGGCGTCACGGCCCAATGCCTGGTATAGAAAATCCCAGCCCAGCGGTGCCCAGCCAATACGGAAACGCTGCAGAGTTTCCGTATTCAGGCCCCGTCGTTCGCAATAGGACCGAGCTTGGGGATGCTCGTTCAGGGCTTGCTGATAGCGGCAAGCGGCGGCCTCGAGCAGTTCAAACAGCGGTGCATGATTATCGTGAATTGCCGTACTTCCCCCTTCGCGGGGCACGGCAAGCCCCATGCTGGAGGCCAAATCCTCAACGGCATCCTGAAATTCAAGGTGTTCGTAATCCATCAGAAAACGGATCGCACTGCCATGAGCCCCGCAACCAAAGCAGTGAAAAAACTGCTTTTGCGGACTCACATAAAACGATGGAGTACGCTCATCGTGAAACGGACAACAGGCCGTCCATTCACGACCGGCACGTTTCAGCGGCACACGCCGTTCGACCACCTCGACAATGTCAACGCGGGTCAGCAGATCATCGATAAACGCTGCGGGAATGCGGCCCATGTGCCAAGCATGCCACGGCCTGGGCCGTAGTGATCAGCCCAGCCGGGCGCGAACCCGCGCCGCCAGCTCACTCAGATCAGCGCGACCGGCGATCCGCTGCTTCAACAAAGTCATCACCCGGCCCATGTCACGCATCGACGTTGCCGCCGCATCGGCGATAGCTGTATCGATCAGAGCAGCCAGCTCGACAATCCCTAATTGAGCGGGAAGATAGGCTTCGATCACCGCGATCTCGGCACGTTCTTGGGTGACCAGATCGTCGCGCTTGGCCTGCTCAAACTGCGCGGCGGCATCACGACGCTGTTTGAGCATTTTCCCCAACACGGCCAGAACCTGCCCATCATCGAGTTCTATCCGCTCATCCACTTCACGCTGCTTGATCGCCGCCCACACCAGACGCAAAGTACCGAGGCGGGTCTTGTCACCGGCCTTGAGGGCGGTTTTCATGTCCGCGTACAATTGCAACCTGAGCGTCATCATCCACTCCTCAGCAATACAAAATGCCGCCGCACCCAAGGCGCGCCGGCACGGGAAATCTCGCTAGCAGTCACTTAATAAAGGCGAGTGCGCCGCGAGTTATCGCGGGATAACCGGCGCAAATTACGCTTCACGGCGGCAGCGCGCTTGCGTTTGCGCTCCTGGGTCGGTTTTTCGTACGACTCGCGCTTGCGGATTTCGGCAACAATACCGGCCTTCTCACAAGTGCGCTTGAAACGACGCAAGGCGACCTCGAAGGGCTCATTCTCGCGTACCTTGACATTGGGCATAGCATCTCCGGTTACACTGACTCGACAGATCGAGCGAGCCTGTGAGTATAGCGTGAGTACCGACCAGGTTTCAAAACCTTCCAAATTGGCCATGTCGCGCCCAGTGCTCGGCGTGGAGTCATCGTGCGATGAAACCGGGGTAGCCTTGTACGCATCGGGACACGGCTTGCTGGGTCATCGTCTGTACAGTCAGGCCGACATGCATGCTGCATATGGCGGAGTGGTGCCCGAGCTGGCCAGCCGCGATCATATCCGTAAACTGCTGCCCTTGCTCAAAGCCTTGCTTGACGAGACCGGTCTGAAGTTACGGGATCTGGGCGGAATTGCCTATACCGCCGGCCCCGGCCTAGCCGGAGCCTTGTTGGTCGGTGCGGCTACCGCCCAGGCGCTGGCCTGGTCCCTGGATTTGCCGGTGCTCGGTGTCCATCACCTGGAAGGGCACCTGCTGGCCCCACTGCTGGATGCACAGCCTCCCGAACCGCCATTTGTCGCGCTGCTGGTCTCCGGTGGCCATACGCTGTTGGTCGAAGTCACCACGATTGGCCGCTACCGTCTGCTTGGCGATACCCTGGACGACGCCGCAGGCGAGGCCTTCGACAAGACCGCCATGCTGCTTGGCCTACCGTATCCGGGTGGACCGGCCCTGGCTAAGTTGGCGGAGGACGGGGACAGCAATGTGTTTCGTTTCACCCGCCCACTGTGCAACCGGCCCGGCCTCGATTTCAGTTTCTCCGGTCTCAAGACTCAGGTTCTGCTGGCCTGGCAGCGCAGTGACCGCAGGGCGACCACTCGCGCCGACATAGCGGCATCCTTTGAGGCCGCCGTCGCTGAAACCCTGGTCATCAAATGCCGTCGAGCACTGGCCACCTGTGGGCTGCAACGTCTGGTGGTAGCCGGTGGTGTAGGGGCTAATGCACGGCTACGTAGGACTCTGCAACGCACCGCAGAAAAGGATGGCTTTCGTGTCCATTTCCCCCGCCTGGCCTTCTGCACCGACAATGGCGCAATGATTGCGCTGGTCGGGGCTCTGCGGCTTGCCGCCGGACAACAGGATGGCACAATGATCCATATTCGACCGCGCTGGGGTCTCGAAGACTTGCCCGAGGTGGCTTGACCATGGACCGTATTTTTCTCGAACGCCTGCACGTGGACACCCGTATCGGCGTCTATGCCCACGAGCACGAGGCCCTGCGCCCGCTGTTGCTAGATCTGGAATTGGCTTGGGATACCCACCGGGCTGGTATGAGTGACCGCTTGGCCGATACCCTGGACTATGCCGCCATCGCCAACCGCCTGCGCGAACTGGGGGCGGCCTGTGAAGTACAACTGCTAGAAACCTTTGCCGCCCGCTGTGTCGAGATGTTGCAGCGGGAATTCGGTATCACCTGGCTACACCTAACCGTGCGCAAGCCGGCCGCCGTGGACCAGTGTGCAGCCGTCGGCGTATCCATCGAACGGGGATGGGAGCCTCTTTGACACCATGCAAGTGAAACCATTGCTCGATATGCTTCAGGATCCCTGGTTGCGCAGCGTGCTCGGTCTCGTCGTGCTATTGCTCGCGGCTTGGTTTAGTCATCGTCTCGGCCACCGCATCTTGTTGCGTACGATGGGCCGACTGGTCCGGCACACGGCCTGGCAGTGGGACGATGCCATGGTCCGCCACGGGGTGCTGCGCCGGGTGGCGCAAATGATCCCGGTGCTAATTCTGCAATACGGTATCGAACTGGTCCCGCATATACCCCAGCAAATCGATCTACTGGTCCGAAATCTGGCCCTGGCTACGGTGATATGGTTTGCCGCACTAGCCATCAGTGCTGCACTATCCGCTTTGCAGGACAGTTTCACCCACAGCAAAGTTACCCACGCCCATTCGATCAAGGGCTATGTCCAGCTGGGCAAGATTGCCGTCTACATCGTCGCCGCGATCATCATCATTGCCATTCTCATCAACCGCTCACCCTTACTGCTGCTGTCCGGCTTGGGCGCCATGTCGGCGGTACTGCTGCTGGTGTTCAAGGACACTATCCTGTCATTTGTCGCCAGTATCCAACTAGC
>CAJXGK010000114.1 GCA_913053815.1 uncultured Rhodanobacteraceae bacterium | reverse complement strand
GCTCAGACGCTACCACATCGCGCAGCTTGTCGAGATAGCGCCAAGCGCTCAGGAAAGTTTCCTACACCAGATCCTCGGCCAGCTCGGGCTGGCGGCATTGGGCTAGTGCGTAACGGAACCGTTCCATGCTGTGCGCTGGTACCAAAGACTGAAACTGGAATTGTCAGCTGTTCGCAGAGCGGGTGACCGGCATTGCTGCGGATGTCTTACATGGCAAATTGGCGGATAGCCGGCGAAGCGGATAGATGAAAAATATTCAAGCTAACGCCGAAAATTCTCTTGTCAGCATAGGACCATTTGATGGTGATCTTTTTATAAGTCTGTCCGCAGGCAATGAGGTCTTGCCTGGGAGGCTGTCGCGATTGTCGGCAAGGTCGTGATTGTGACGTCAATTTCCATGTTGCATGGCACTTGCCTACAGGCCTTGAAATCGTACCTGGGTACGGAATTAGGATCCGGGTATTGGTGTATGAGATGGGACCGGGTCGTGCTGAACAAGGATCTGCTTATAAGTGGCGAAACCCCCAATGAAGACAGGTTGTTAGGGGGTAAGGGCCTGTTTCACACGAGAAAACCACGCCTATGGATGCGGGTCGGAACGCTGCTGCTGGGTGTGGCTGGGCTAGTTGCGCAAGTGCCGGCACAGAACCTGGCCGTTCCTTCGCTGTCCCTTCGTGCTGCCTTGCGAATGGCCCTTGCGCGGAACGCTAACGTCAAGGCCGCAATCAATGCCTTACAAGCTGCAGAGGCAGCGCGAAAGGCTGCGGTCGGCAGACTCTATCCACAACTTAGTGCGAATGTCTGGTACGACTATTTTCCGACCCAACGAGCATTGCTTTTGCCAGGGCATATGGATGTACCCACTCTCGCCCAGATAAGTGCCGCAACACCGCAGCAGACAACGCAAAACATGCTGAATTTCCAAGATTTTCAATTTCAGGATCGGGTTCTGAATATCGGTCTCGGGTTGAACTATGCAATCTATGCCGGCGGGCCCGTTTACGCGGGCGGATCGATGCCGCGATCGCTGCAGCACGATCCGAAGCGCAGGCCAGGGATTTCAAGGTCAATGTTGTTCGCCAACAACTCATCTATGCGGTCACCCAGTCCTACCTCGGTATGGAAGTGGCGGACCGCACCGAACAGGCGGTTCAGGGGTCGATCAGGCATTTGTCGTCGGTAAAACGCAATCTTGAGAATTTTGTCAAGGTCGGTGCGAAACCGCGATTGGCGCTGTTGCGAGTCAAAACCAGGTTGGCGAACCTGCAGATGGAACTGGCTGATGTGCAGGCGGAACGCATCACCGTCGCAGGTAATCTGCGCCGCTTATTGGATCTGAACCCATCGGGCCCCCCCCTGCAGTTAACCGACAACTTGGGCAGCAGTTCGCTACTGCGCGGACCCGATCATGCGTTGCCGACAACCTTTCAGCAGGCACTCGACCGACGGCCCGATTACTTGGCTCTGCAGCAACAACGCATAGCGCAGGAGGCTCGGTTGCGTGCCGCGCGCGGTGCGCGACTTCCCCGGGTTGATCTCTCTGCGCGCGCTTGGGAAGCGCATGGAAATAACACGGGGGGGCCAGTTTCAACATGGGAGCCGGATAGTCAGATCATGCTGTCTGTGTCGGTCCCCATCTTCACCGGCGGGACACTAAACGCCACGGTTAGCCGGCAACATGCATTGTTAGATCAGATTGATAACAAGCTTGAGGGTCTAAAGCAGAAAATTCGCCTCCAGGTAACACAGACCTATGCTGAATTACGGGCGGCCAAAACGAAAATCAACGCGGCCAAGTCCGGCGTACTGAGTGCCGATGAAGCGTTCCGGGTTGAACGGCAAAAGACTGCGCTGGGGGTAGGAACCACCACGGATCTGCTCGATGCGCAGGCCGCTGATCTTGTCGCGCAGACTTCCTATTTGCAAGCTCTCGCTGGTTATCAGATTGCTGCTACCAAAGTTCAATGGGTAACCGGAGTTCTGTCCATTTCCCACCCAGACTCGGCTCGAGCAAGCTATTAAAGGGAGCGCCTCCAATGCATGAGTTCATAATTCGCACGGCTACTCTTTTTACGCAGCACTATCTCTGGTTAATATTCGGTATTTTTCTCCTGGCGGCAATCACCGGCAGTTGGTGGCTGGGGCGCACCGAAGGCACTTGGCGCGGGCGACTGGGCGCACCGCTCAACTGGTACAGCCGTAAGCGTAACGTACGCCGGTTGACATTCAATATATTGGGGGCAGCGCTCATCTTATGGGGAGTGCAAATGTTCACGCTCTGGATATCCCCAACATTGCGCCCCAGCCAATTGTTCACATCACCTCTGCTGGGCTCCCAGCCTGTGAAGGTGACGCAGGCGAAGATCGGGGTGCTGGATGAGCTGGCAACCTACACAGGAACTGTCAGGCCGTGGCAAGACGATATCGTTTATGCCCGTGTTGGTGGATGGCTAACCAAGCTGAATGTTTATCCGGGTGATGTGGTGCACAAGAACGAGATATTGGCCACGCTTGACCTGTCCAGCCTATTGCCGGCCCTGGATAAGGCCAAAGCCCAGACATTGTACTGGCAAGCCGAGTTCAAACGTGATCATAGCCTGTACAAGGATGGCGCCATCAGCGCATCCCATTTTGACGTGACAAGAATGCACTATCAGACGGCACAGGCGGCGCTGCAACGCGGAGAAACAGATGTTGGCTACGCAACCTTACGTTCACCCATCAACGGAATTGTTGCAAAGCGCCATGTGTATCCGGGTGCATACGTGCACAAAGGCGAAATGCTCGTAAAGATCGATGACCTGCACAAGGTACGAATCCAGTTTGACGTAGGAGAAAGTGATTTACAGTGGATTCATCCGGGGGATCGGGTGTATCTGCATTTTCCACAGATAAGCAGTGTGCTGCTGAAAAAGCTCTATCCAAAGCGTTTTACCCACGAGTTGAATGGGACGCGGGGCGTATTGAAAGCATACGTAGCAGTGGTTTTTCCGCGGGTAAATCTGCAAACGCGTACTGGCAAGATCGAAGTGCGGATCAACAATCATGAATTGATGTTACGGTCGAACAGCTATGTTGTGGGTGACCTTGTTCGGCGTCACGTCAACAAGGGAGTGTTGGTCCCAACATCCGCCCTCACGACGGAGCCGGATGGCCAACAGGTGGTATTCGTGGCACCGCAATTCTCAAGTGAAGGCCCGGTACAAAAACGTAGTGTTGTGGTGGGTGTTCGAGGTCAGAACAGGGTGCAGATCCTCAAAGGTATAAAGCCTGGGGAGTTTGTCGTCACTCTGGGTAACCGGATGCTCACGGATGGACAGACGGTAGTTGAGCTCAATCGGGGCGGCAGCGAATGAGCGGCCAGCACCCGAGCGAGAATAGTATTCGGCGCTTCAGTTTGCCGCGTTTCGCCTTGAGCCACCCCCACGCCACAATTGTCGTGGCGCTGATCATGGTCATCGCCGGGGTCTATGCCTACATTTCTATTCCAGTACGCTTGATCCCCAAGATTCCTAGCCCGAACATTGGTGTGGTAACGCATTTTCCAGGCATGTCGGCCCAAGATATGCAACGCTACATTACCCAACCGCTTGAAAAACGAATACAGATTGTAGGTGGTGTGAATTACATCTTGGGTACATCACAAGCCGGATATTCCAAGATTGTGGTGTACTTCAAGCAGGGCGTGGACCGAACCTCAAAATGGCAGCAAATGCAGTCACTGCTTAATGTAATAAGCAACGAACTGCCCAAGGCAGGGCCGAACACAACGAAACCACGCTTGGTGCACGTCAATGTACAAAACGGACCCATTCTGGATTTTGCCATTACCCGCAAGGGGACCACACGTACCGCATTGAAGTCTTTGCTCGACAACGTTGTCTTGACCCAATTCCAATTGCAGCCAGGGGTTTTGTCGGCCAGTACCTTCGGCGGGCCTACGCGACAAATCGTGATCGATGTTGACCGCGACAAACTTGCCGCGTTCGGGATTAGTATTCTCAAGATCAGGAAAATGATTGATCGAACGGATATTGATCATGGGGGTGGTCCGCTGATTCATGGAAATAGTCGAATTGACGTAGAAGTCAACAGCGAGTTCACCGAACCGAATGTTTTAAAACGTCTGAATGACATGCCTATTGGACATCAAGGCAGCAAAATCATTTATCTGCGTGATGTCGCCACCGTAAAGGATAGCCATGCACCGGTTTACGGAGATTTTTATTACAACGGCAAGCCGGCCATCTTGTTATCGATTCAGGCCCTACCGAAAGGGAATTTTCTGAAAATATCGCAGGATGCCAAGAAGCTGGCAAAACAACTGGAGCGGCAATATCCAGGATTAAAAGTCAAAACAGCCTTTGACAAGGCCTTCTACATTCATGTCGAAAACGCCAACGCGATGGATGAATTTATCAAGGCTGTGGTGCTGGCGAGCCTGGTAATCCTGCTGTTCCTGGGCGAGTTGGGTGGCACGGTAATCGCTGCAGCGGTCTTGCCTTCAGCAGTTGCCTTCGGATTCTTTCTGATCTATATGCTGGGGTTCCAGCGTCAGCTTGGGATCATATTAGGCATGGTATTTGTGGTCGGCAAGCTGCTCGACGACTCCATCGTGGTGGTAGAGGTAGTGCGGCGCTATATCGAACGTGGTATCCACCCCAAGGTGGCGGCCGTGCTCGGCGCTGAGCAGGTACAAAATGCGATCCTGGCTGCTACCTTGACGTTCGCTGTCATGCTCTACCCCTTAACTCGGCTGAGCGGAGCCATGGGTGCGGGCTTTCGCAGCATGACTGTCCCCATGATTACCTCGGTTATTGGGTCATATTTTCTCGCGATGACGGTCACCCCGTTACTGGCCTCGGTGTTGTTCAAAGCCCAACCTGGAGCAACTACCGAGGAAGTGGAGATCCCCCTCGATGAGGAGATGAAAGTCGAATCCGAATCACCGTCAGACTGGCTAGGCCGTGTCATTGACCGGCTATTCCTGCGATATTTCCACGCATTCGAGCGCTGGTTCATGCGTGCTGTGGCGTGGTCCTTGCATTATCGCTGGATTGTTGGCGCAGGTATTGTGGGCTCAGTGATGATGGCACTCGCATTGTTCAACCAACTCGGTGTTGCAGATGCCACTGACTGATACCTCGCTGATCCTAGGTTATGTACGTGCAGACCCCGGAACCAGTGCCAAACGTATGGCGGGCATCGTCAAGAAGATAGAACAGATTGCCATGCAACAGAAAAATGTCAAGAATGTTTCAGCCATTACGGGTCAATCGCCAGTATGGGGCCAGTATTTCACAGGTTATGGAGTCAATGAAGTCAATGAGGCACGTCTGATCATCAATCTCACGATCGCGCGTGAGCAGCGTAAGGAAACGCTGTGGCAAATACAGAAAACAATACGCAGGAAGGCCAAGGCCGAAATCCCGGACCTCAATGTCTTATTCTTACAGCCGCTTAATCCGACGCCGGTGGCGGCCGCGCGGGCCCCCGTCGAAGTGTTGGTTAAAGGGACCAACATGAAGCAGGTTTATGACTATGGCAGGCAGGTCCTGAACATTGCTCATACCCAGGCCCAAGGATTGCATAATCCTTACTTGGATACGGTATATGGCGTTCCACAATTAGAAGTGGATGTTGACGAAGCGCGTGCTACGGCCATGGGGCTGACCGTTCAGAACATTGTTAGTCAGGTTTACTACGCCATCAATGGTGGCCAGACTGGCAAATTCTTCAATCCACCACCCATGTACTACCATAGTCGTATTCTTATTCGCTATCAGAAAAATCAGCGTGAGTCACTACAGGATCTTAGAGAGCTAAAAATTTCAACTCCTGCTGGAGCTTCTGTTAATCTAAGTTCTGTTGCGCAGATCCGTAACACCCTGGGTTTCAATACCATACATACCTACAATACCTTGTATGCGGCAAGCGTTCTTGGTTATTACCAGGAACTGGGGCTCAAGGAGACCACGATGAATCTCCTGGTACCCGCCAAAATGCAACTATCGATGCCTAAAGGTTATTCGGTAGGGCCAGCTGGATTGATGAGAACTATGTTAACGGCCTTCAATCAACTTAACTCAGGACTGAAGGTAGCTTTGATTGCCGTATTCTTTCTATTGGTCATTCAATTCCGTTCGTTCAGTACCGCCGTAGTACTGATGCTTGCAATACCCCTCGAGGGACTTGGGAGTATTGGATTGTTATGGTTGCGTGGCATGAATTGGTCGCCCCCCGTGCTGTGGGGAATGGTGATACTCGCAGGCATCGTGTTATCAAATTCGATACTGATCGTCGACCTCATACTACACTTCCGTCGCCGTGGCGCCGATCGGGATCATGCAATCATTGCGGCGAGTAC
>CAJXGK010000113.1 GCA_913053815.1 uncultured Rhodanobacteraceae bacterium | reverse complement strand
CAACTGCTGTCTTTGTATCGTGGACCCTTCATGGACGGTGTGGAAGATCTGGAGGCCGTGGTCAGTTGCCGTGAACAGATGCGTAATCGCTTCCAGCGGACCTTGGGCGAAATATCGCATTGCCTGGAGCAGGCCAATCGGCACGAGACTGCGCTGGAGCTTTACCGGCAGGCGCTGTGCGCTGATCCACTGGCGGAAGGCCTGTACCGGCGCATGATGCTGATTCTGCGTAATCTGGATCACCGCGGTGCGGTGGGCGCCGATTCGCTGATGGGTGATGGAGCCGGCATCCTGATCCAGATTCCGGATCAGTTCTACCGCGAGGAAATGACCCGGCATAGCGTTAAACTACCGCCGCCGGGTGAGTACGGCGTTGGCATGATTTTTCTGCCTAAGGAGCCGGCCTCGCGGCGGGCTTGTGAACAGGAGTTGGAGCGTTCGGTGCATGCCGAGGGCCAGGTGGTATTGGGCTGGCGCAACGTCCACCTCGACCCAGACATGCCGATGTCCCCGGCAGTCAAGGCAAAAGAACCGGTGATCCGCCAGATCTTTATAGGGCGCGGGCCGGACGTCATGGTTCCCGATGCCTTGGAGCGAAAACTCTACGTGATTCGCAAGACCTCCAGTCACGCGATCCGGGCACTTAATCTCAAACATGGCAAGGAATACTTCGTCGCCTCGATGTCCACGCGTACCGTGGTCTACAAGGGGCTGCTATTGGCCGATCAGGTCGGACGCTACTATCTCGATCTGGCTGACCCCCGTACCGTTTCAGCGCTGGCTCTGGTACACCAGCGGTTCTCGACCAATACTTTCCCTGCGTGGGAACTGGCCCACCCCTACCGGATGATCGCGCACAACGGCGAAATCAATACGGTCAAGGGTAACGTCAATTGGATCAAAGCACGTATCGGTGCGATTTCCTCACCCGTACTCGGCGCTGATCTTGGCAAACTGTGGCCGTTGATCTATCCGGGGCAGTCCGATACCGCTTCATTCGACAACTGCCTTGAACTGTTGACGATGGCCGGCTATCCGCTGGCGCACGCGATGATGATGATGATCCCCGAAGCATGGGAACGGCACACGCTGATGGATGATAACCATCGTGCGTTCTACGAATATCACAGTGCCATGATGGAACCGTGGGACGGCCCCGCCGCCATCGCGTTTACTAATGGCTGCCAAGTAGGGGCCACGCTTGACCGTAACGGCCTACGTCCGGCGCGCTATATCATCACCGATAACGATTTGGTGATTATGGCCTCGGAGGCCGGGGTACTGCCGATTGCCGAATCCAGGATCGTCAAAAAATGGCGTCTGCAGCCGGGCAAGATGCTGCTGATCGACATGGAAGCAGGTCGTATCATCGATGACCAAGAACTGAAGGAGCAGCTCGCCAACGCCAAGCCTTACAAACAGTGGATCGAACGCATTCGCATCAAGCTCGATAACTTACCCAAAGCCAGAACCGAAGTTCACGTCACCGATACTTTGCTCGACCGCCAGCAGGCTTTCGGCTACAGCCAGGAGGATCTGAAGTTCCATATGCTCCCTATGGCGCAGAAAGGAGAAGAAGCAATCGGAGCGATGGGTAACGACTCACCGCTGGCTGTTCTTTCGAGCCGGAGCAAGTCTCTGTACCAGTATTTTCGCCAGCTGTTTGCGCAGGTGACGAACCCATCCATCGATCCAATCCGCGAGCAGATGGTGATGTCGCTGGTGTCCTTCATCGGACCCAAGCCTAACCTGCTGGATATCAACAATGTCAATCCACCGCTACGTCTGGAGGTGTTGCAACCGATCCTGGACTTCGCGGAGATGGCCAAGATCCGTGACATTGAACGCTATTCGCAGGGTAAGTTTCGTAGCTTCGAGCTGGATATCTGTTACCCGGTGGCGTGGGGCAAAGCTGGTATTGAGGCGTGTTTAGCCTCGCTGTGTGCACAAGCCGTGGACGCAATCCGGCAGGGTCACAACATCCTCATTGTGTCGGACCGGAGGGCCGGCCGCGAATGCGTGGCCATCCCCGCTTTGCTAGCAACTTCGGCTGTCCATCAACACTTGGTGGGCAAGGGCTTGCGCACCAGCACCGGATTGGTCGTAGAGACCGGCTCAGCGCGCGAAGTGCACCACTTTGCACTGCTCGCTGGTTACGGTGCGGAGGCCGTTCACCCGTACCTGGCGATGGAGGTACTGGCCCATACTTTCATCACCATGAAGAGCGAGATAACCCCTGAAAAGGCGATCAAAAACTATGTTAAGGCGATTGATAAGGGTCTGCAGAAGGTGATGTCCAAGATGGGCATCTCCACCTATATGTCCTATACCGGCGCACAAAATTTCGAAGTGGTCGGCTTGAATCGTGATCTGATTGATAAATATTTTACTGGTACCACGTCTAATATTGAAGGGATGGGTTTGTTCGAGATCGCTGAGGAGGTGCTGCGTCGGCATGCCGCTGCTTACAGTGACGACCCGGTACTGGCCGATAGCCTCATGGCGGGTGGTGAGTATGCCTGGCGCGTACGTGGCGAGGAGCATATGTGGACGCCGGATATGATCGCAAAGCTGCAGCATGCAACGCGTTCGAACGACTCCAAGATCTACCAAGAATACGCGCAGCTAGTTAACGATCAGTCCCGGCGTTACCTGACGTTGCGCGGCATGTTTGAGTTTCACACTGATCCAGCTACGGCCATTTCACTCGATGCGGTGGAACCGGCCAAGGAAATCGTCAAGCGTTTTGCCACGGGGGCCATGTCGTTGGGTTCGATTTCGACCGAAGCGCACACCACGCTGGCTATCGCCATGAACCGTATCGGTGGCAAGTCGAACACTGGCGAAGGGGGTGAGGATGAGGCCCGTTACCAGAATGAGCTGTGCGGCGTGACGATTAAGCAAGGCGACACTGTGGCCGACATTCTGGGCAAGGAACATATCGAACGGGATTTTGAGCTGCAGGCAGGTGATTCGCTGCGCTCGCGTATCAAGCAAGTAGCCTCGGGTCGATTTGGGGTAACCGCAGCGTATCTGGTTTCGGCTGACCAGATCCAGATTAAGATCTCACAAGGTGCGAAACCCGGTGAGGGCGGCCAGCTGCCGGGCCACAAGGTCACTGATTACATCGCCAAACTGCGTTGCTCGGTACCTGGCGTGGGCCTGATCTCACCACCGCCCCATCATGATATCTACTCGATCGAGGATTTAGCCCAGCTCATTCATGATCTTAAGAATTGTAATCCACAAGCGTCGATCTCGGTAAAACTAGTTTCTGAGGTGGGCGTGGGTACGGTGGCCGCGGGGGTGGCCAAGGCCAAGGCCGATCATGTGGTGATTGCCGGACACGATGGGGGTACCGGTGCTTCCTTGTGGTCGTCGATCAAGCATGTCGGTACACCGTGGGAACTGGGTCTTGCCGAGACCCAGCAGACCCTGGTTCTGAACCACCTACGTGGGCGTATCCGCATACAAGTGGACGGTCAGATCAAGACGGGGCGCGACGTGGTGATCGGTGCCCTGCTGGGGGCCGACGAGTTCGGATTTGCGACGGCGCCACTGGTCGTGGAAGGATGCATCATGATGCGTAAGTGTCACCTCAACACCTGTCCGACCGGTGTGGCGACGCAAGATCCGGTACTGCGCAAGAAGTTCAGTGGTAAGCCGGAACACCTCGTTAACTATTTCTTCTTCGTCGCTGAGGAAGCTCGCCGGCTTATGGCACAGCTGGGTATCCGTTACTTCGATGATCTGATCGGCCGGGCCGATTTACTCGACACCCGACCCGGCATCAAGCACTGGAAAGCGTGCGGCCTGGATTTCTCGCGCGTGTTCCATCGTCCACAGGTGCCGGCAGATGTCGCACAACGGCACATGGAGGCGCAGAACCATGGCCTTGACAAGGCCAGCAAGGCCCTTGACCACATCTTGATTGAGAAAGCCGGGCCAGCGCTGGAACATGGGGAAACGGCCAGCTTTATCGTCGCCGTACGTAATATCAACCGCACGGTGGGCACCATGCTTTCGGGCGAAGTGGCGCGTCGTTACGGCCATGCGGGCTTGCCCGATGACACCATCCATATCCAACTGGATGGGGTGGCCGGACAGAGTTTTGGTGCTTTTCTGGCCCGTGGTATCACCCTTGATTTAGTTGGCGAAAGCAATGATTACGTCGGCAAGGGGCTGTCCGGTGGCCGCATCATTGTGCGCTCGCCTAATGATTTCCATGGCTTCGGCCCGGAGCATATTATTGCCGGCAATACCGTGCTGTATGGGGCGAGTGAAGGTGAGGCCTATTTCAACGGTGTGGCGGGCGAACGTTTCGCGGTACGTAATTCCGGTGCTACCGCGGTCGTCGAAGGGGTGGGTGACCACGGTTGCGAATACATGACGGGCGGTACGGTTGTGGTACTCGGTGAAACCGGGCGCAATTTTGCCGCCGGCATGTCCGGTGGGGTGGCCTATGTTTATGATTTCGACGGCCTGTTCGAGTCCAGGTGCAATCTCTCGATGGTGGCTTTGGAACCGTTACTCTCCGGCGTGGAACAGGAGCTGCGGGTATTGCGGGCGTTATGGCATGCGCCAGCACGTGGCCTAACGCCCGCAACAGATGAGGCCATCCTGCGACGATTGCTCGAATCGCACTTCCGCTATACAGGCAGCTTTCGCGCTAAAGAGATCCTGCATGACTGGATCACCGCCCGCACACGTTTCGTGAAAGTGATGCCGAACGAGTACCGACGGGTCTTGCTGGAGTCGCACCAAGAAGCGGTGCAGGTATCCACCGGTAAGGCCACGGTCTGAGCCCCAGAGGAAACAAAAATTATGGGTAAGATCACCGGTTTTCTCGAATACTCACGTCGCCAGGAAAGCAGCGAGAGTCCATCACAGCGCAAAAAGCATTGGCACGAATTTATCCAGCATTTGTCCGACACGGACGCGCACATTCAGGCGGCACGCTGCATGGATTGCGGCACCCCGTTCTGTCAAAATGGCTGCCCGGTCGACAACATCATTCCGGACTTCAATGATCTTGTGTATCGGCAGGATTGGAAGCACGCGATCGAGGTGCTGCATTCAACCAATAATTTTCCTGAGTTCACCGGCCGTATCTGTCCGGCTCCATGCGAAGCCGCCTGCACATTGACTATCAATAGCGATGCGGTGGGCATCAAGTCGATCGAACATAAGATCATCGACAAGGCCTGGGAAGAAGGTTGGGTGGTACCACAACCGGCCCTACCCAAGACCGGTCGTAAGGTAGCCGTGGTGGGCTCCGGTCCGGCCGGTCTTGCTACCGCACAGCAACTTGCTCGCGTTGGCCATGCCGTGACGATTTTTGAGAAGCACGACCGTATCGGCGGCTTGTTGCGTTACGGCATTCCCAACTTCAAATTGGAAAAAAGGCATATTGATCGCCGGGTAAAGCAGTTGTGCAGTGAAGGTGTGGGTTTCCGTACCGGCGTCTTGGTAGGCGCTGCAGCGGGGAGCGGGGCATACGCCAGGGCCGAGGTAATGACTCCCGAGCAGTTGCAGCAGGACTTCGATGCGGTGGTGATGGCTGGTGGTGCTGAAACCCCGCGTGATCTTCCGGTGCCGGGGCGCGAATTGAGCGGGGTCCACTTGGCGATGGACTTTCTTTCGCAGCAAAACCAGGCGGCGACTGGTGACCCGCTGAGGGCCCCCATCTTGGCGACCGGCAAACACGTGATGGTGATCGGTGGTGGCGACACCGGTTCTGACTGTGTCGGCACGTCAAACCGGCAGGCGGCCACCTCCATCACCCAGTTCGAGTTGTTACCGCAGCCGCCATCTCAGGAGAACACGTGGCTGGTCTGGCCATACTGGCCGACTAAGCTGCGGACCTCCAGCTCGCACGAGGAAGGCTGTGAACGCGATTGGGCCGTGGCGACTAAGCGCTTCAATGACGATGGTAAAGGACACGTGAAAAGCCTCACCGGGGTACGCCTGCAATGGCACGATGGCAAAATGAACGAGATCGCCGGTAGTGAGTTTGAGATTCGTGCAGAACTGGTACTACTCGCCATGGGCTTCATCTCGCCGGAACCGAAGCTTCTGGACGCGTTCGGCGTGGCGAAGGATTCTCGTGGCAACGTCAAAGCGACTACCGACGGTCCTGCTTGTTACCAGACTTGTGTTGAAAAGGTCTTCGTTGCCGGGGATATGCGACGTGGCCAATCACTTGTGGTGTGGGCAATCCGCGAGGGCCGGCAATGTGCACGCGCAGTGGATGAATTTTTGATGGGATGTTCAGACCTGCCTCGGTAGAGATGTAGGTCGGGTTAGGTGCGTAGCACCGTAACCCGACAATCCGGAGGCAGGGCATGTCGGATTACGGTGCTACGCACCTAACCCGACCTACGGACTCC
>CAJXGK010000112.1 GCA_913053815.1 uncultured Rhodanobacteraceae bacterium | reverse complement strand
TTGTCAAGCTGGAGGCGCTACCGCATACGGCTACCGGTAAATTACTCAAGACCAAGTTGCGTGAGGACTACAAAGATATCCAAATCCGCCTTAAGAAAGATCGTTAAGCGCAAGGCAGGTCTGGGTGGCTATTAACAGTCGGGCCTTTAAAGCTGAATCGTGTTTCCCCTGTGGAAACAACATGGTCACTCTTTAGCTATAAATAGGCATTCAGCCAACATGGGCTCCGATTTTATGCAAAAGAGTGACTCGGCAAGTAGCAAGTTGGAAATACAAGAGAGGAGGACTGTTTTATGTTAAATTTAAAGACAATTTCACGTAGATGCTGTTTCGTACTGGCCTTGGGAGGGGGAGTGGTGGTATCCATGTCGGCCTTCGCAGGTCCACCTTTTTCCACCCTTCAAGGCGTTGGTGGGGGTGGGCTCAACCCGACGGCTTTTGTCGCCAATCCAATCAAAAAAGCCGGTGGTGGCCTGAACGGTTCGAATATAGTCGGCAAGCCGCAATTTGGTTATTGGCATATATCGTTACCGGATTCCAGGACGGCATTGCTGTCGATATGTCTTTCTATAATCGTTTCGAAGTAGGCTTGAGCCATAGCTTGGTGAATGCCACCAAGGCGACGGGGGCCGGCGTGGTTAATTTCCAAATTCTTACTGCAAAGTTGCAACTGATCAAGGAAAGCCAGCTCTTTCCCCTGATGCCGGCTATCTCTGCGGGGATCCTTTCCAAGAATACCGATAATTCGCCAAAAATACCTACTTTCGTACCTGTACTTGGCGGCAGCAAATTGTATCCGAATAACAGCGGCGAAGACTATTATATCGTTGCCAGCGAGAATTTTTACAAGAACGTGGGCCTACCGTTGCCGGTGTCCGTGACAATAGGCGAGCGCTGGACCAAGGGCTATCTGATCGGTTTCGCAGGATATGGTACACAGCGCGCTTCGTTTCCCTTCGGTTCGATCGGTATCGGTTTGCCCGCACCCAGTTTCTTGTCGGGATACTTGGGGCTAGGTGTGGAGTACCTCGGTTCTTATAATGTAGGTTATGACAGGCTTGGTCGGATAATGAAAAACCATTCGATATACGGTGTTAGTTTAGCCTGGATGCCGACACCCAAATTTACTGTGGTGGTCGCTTATTTGAACACCGGTCCAACGAACCTCTATGAAGCCTTGGCAAGTGGAGTCAACGCGGAGTCGCTGGGAGCCGGCTGGGGCGTCAGTTTGCAATATCAATTCTGAAAGCTTCCGTACTTCCGCAGTAACTCACAAGCCCTGAAATCCAACTCTCCTGGATTTCAGGGCTTAGCTCTACTGTTGTGGCCACTCCCTAAACGTAGTTCTAGTAGTTTAGCTTAGCTCTTGATTTCCAAGCCGTCGCACTTTGATACCGGTTCGGCGCATGCTGCAATTTCCTGATGGGCAGGGAATTGGGTCATGGCTGGCAACGTGGTAAGCCAAGACCCATTAAATCCCTGCTCCCCACATCTGAATAGTGACATTGGTGGTGTAGGGGTCATGGATGCCGAACGCAGCACAAAAATGAACGATTCGGTTCTCAACGGAATGCTGCCACACAATTAAACTGAGGGACGCCAGCCGGTAACGTAAACCGCCTGCGACGAGTAGTGCCATCCACCGCCACACGGCGGCACAACTTAAACCGACGCGTCTCTAGAATTGCCGCTGCGATTTACGGCCGACTCGGGGGATACGGAGAGAAAGTGCTCGATCGCATCGTTGAATGCATCGTTCTGGTCGCCGGCCACCATGTGGCCAGCCCCATTGACCTCGACAGCCTGTGCCCCCGCAATCAGCGCCAACAGGTCATCAACACCTTCCCGGCTAACTACGTCACTTAGCTTGCCGTGTACCAGCAGGGTCGGTAGCTGTACTTGCCGGGCGGCCAACCACAACCGCTGCCTATCAACAGATCCACCCAAACGCCGATCACTGGTTACCAGCGCTGGATCCCAATGCCAGTACCAGCGACCGTCTTCGGCCAAGCGGACGTTCTTGCGTAACCCATCCGGATTGGGTGGCTTGGCGCGTTGTGGAAGATAGGCCGAGACCACAGCGGCCACTTCTTCGAGCGTCGCGAAGCCATCCAGGTTGGCACGCATAAACTCCTGGATACGGCGCAGGCCGATTGCCTCCATCCGCGGTACGACATCGACTAACACCAATCCCTGGGCGACTACCTTGCGAGGGTGTTCACCTACCGCCAGTAGCGAGATGAGACCACCCAGCGATGCGCCGATCAGTACCGGCGGTTGCTGCAACTGGCCGAGTACCCCATGAAGGTCGGCTACAAAGGCATCAAGTCGGTAATCGCCATCGAGCGCCCAGTCGCTGTCGCCATGGCCGCGTAGATCCAGGGACACAACGTAGTAATTGAGTCGGACCAGACGATGCGCAAATTTGTTCCAAGAGTGCCGGGTCTGACCACCGCCATGCAGCAGCACAACGGCCGGCCGGGACGGATGGCCGCCAACATCAGCCGTCAGCGTTACCCCCCCACTGCCGTTGAATCGTTGCAACTTCATAGACGGGTACCTCGAAAAACCGTAGCGAACGGTTCGAGTGCAAAGTACCGCGTGGCAGGTTTACGATATATATTAAATAGGTAGCCTAGCAATGAGTGAGGGCGTAACGCAGGAATTGGGCCGCGTAGTAGATTTATCGAGGTGCCCAGACGTCCCCACACGGTTCCGAACACTACGATTCTTTGGTATCTACTACCTCCGGTGAACACGAGGCGAAACGAGAGCTCTCGGTGCTCATCCGTGGGCATGATTCAGCTCGTCCGCAGTCAGATCGGAAAAACCGCGGCCCTGGTCGGCCAAGCGCATCAATAGCGCGGCTCGGTGCCAATAGCCGTAAGCATTACCGAGTTGCACGGCGTAATGGTCTATGCGTGCCGCGATGTTGGCAAGACCAAGCGTATCAGCCCAGAACAGCGGCCCACCCAAATAGTCGGGGAAACCGTAGCCATTGATCCACACCACGTCAATGTCACCCGGACGGTAGGCGATACCTTCTTCCAGGATCTTCGCAGCCTCATTGATCAATGGGTAAAAACAGCGCTCGATAATCTCCTGTGCGCTGATGTCGTCGCGGTATGCAATACCGTGGCGAGAGGCAAGTTCAGTGCAAATCTTCCCGACAATCGGATCGGCCATTGGCGTGCGTCCCTCATAGCGATAGAAGCCGCGGCCGCTCTTCTGCCCGTACCGGCCTAGTTCCATCAGCTTCAGAACTACCGCCTGGTAGCAAGGGTCCAGTGGTAGAAGTCCGTTCTTGCCTTGTTCAAGCGCTACCTTGGCCACCACGTCCACGCCAGCCATGTCGAGCATGCGGAACGGCCCCATTGGCATACCCAGCGACTGGACTGCCGCGTCGACCTGCTGCGGCGTAGCGCCCTCCAGCAGTAGTCGTTCGGATTCGCGCAGGTAGCTCTCCGCCATACGGTTGCCGATGAAGCCATGGCACATGCCTGACACCACCGGCACCTTACCGATGGTCCGGGCCAGCTTCACCACCGTGGCCAGAACATCGGGTGCGGTCTTGGCCCCGCGCACCACTTCCAGCAGTCGCATTACATTGGCCGGACTAAAGAAATGCATGCCCAACACGTTGGCAGACCGGCCATAGGCCTCGGCCAGCACATCTACGTCTAGGGTGGATGTGTTGGAGGCAATGATCGCACCTGGCTTGCAGATTTTACTGAGCTGCGCGCAAACTCGTTTTTTCAGCTCCATGTCCTCAAACACAGCCTCGATAACTAAGTCACAGTCGGCAAGGTCAGCGTAGTCCAGCGACCCGCTGAGCCGTCCCATATACTGCTTAATCTGTTCGCCCGTAATACGGCCCTTGGCCGCCGTCGCCTCGTAGTTCTTGCGGACGATGCTTAAGCCGCGGTCGAGCGCGGCTTGGCTGGCTTCGACGATCACCACAGGGATCCCGGCGTTTACGAAGTTCATTGCAATACCGCCGCCCATGGTGCCGGCACCCACTACCCCTACGCGTTGAATTGGCCGCAATGGCAGGTTCACCACTAGGCCGGGAATCTTGGTCACCTCGCGTTCGGCGAAGAAGCGGTGGCGCAGGGCTGCTGACGCGGGGGAACGCAGACATTCGGCAAACAAACGTTGTTCAGTCGCCATACCTTGCTCGAAAGGTTGCGTCACCGCTGCTTCGACACAGGTGATGATGCGTGCAGGTGCCGGGTTACCGTTGGGCCGCTGAGCCAGCGCCTGGCGTGCCTGCTTGAACAAGTCCGCCGATACCGAGTCCGGGTTAACCGATAGAGCACTGGCACGCCGTAGCGTGCAGCCTGCGCTCAGCACGCGCTCGGTATAGGCAATGGCCGCTTCGAGCAGATCACCATCAACCACTTCGTCGATGATGCCGAGTGCAAGCGCCTTGTCGGCCGGGACTTGCACTCCGGTTAGGATTATCTTCAATGCTGTTTTAGCACCGGCCAGGCGTGGCAGGCGTTGCGTGCCGCCGCCGCCCGGCAACAGTCCCAGGCGAACTTCCGGTAAGCCGATTCTGGCGGAACGCAGGGCCACGCGGAAGTTGCAGACCAACGCTAACTCCAGACCGCCGCCCAACGCGGTGCCATGCAGCGCGGCCACCACAGGTCGCCCACAATTTTCGATCAGATCGAATAACTCATGAATATCCGCTGCCAACGGCTGCATCGAAGCAAATTCGGCGATGTCAGCACCCGCGATAAAGGTACGGCCTGCGCAATACAGGATAATTGCGGCAATGTCAGGGTCGACGGCGATCTGCCGCAAGACCGTGATGAGTCCCGCACGCACGTCCCGCGAGATGGCATTCACCGGTGGGTTATCGACGCATACCAAGGCGAAGGTGCCGCGCTTTTCCAGGGTCACCCGATTCTTTTCCACGGTCCGTGTCCTCTGTTTCTGTGTAGTTTGCCAGTCTGTCGATACCGGAGCTGGCATGGGTAATGTCTATCAAGCGGCTGCGAGCGACCGCTGCCAGGCATCCGTCCGCAGCGGTTCCTGCCGCAAGATCATCAAGTGACGCGAACCGGCGAAGATTTCCCTAGGTGGCAAACCATAAACCTGTCGAATCGTATGACTGAAATGGGTCGAGTCGGGATAGCCAACATCCAGCGCAATATCGATGAGTGCGTCGCGTCGATTAACATGGTAAAGCATGGCACGGGCACGTTTCCAGGCTTGAAATTTGCGGAAGGCGACGCCGGTTTCTTGTTTGAACAGGTGCAAGAAGTGCGAGAAAGATAAGCCCGACTCTGCGGCACAGGCGCAAGCGCTGTAATGGCCGGTAGGGTCGTGCCTGATCTTGTTGATGATGGCCGCCACGCGAGCATCCAGGGCCCGCGGAGCCAATGCCCGGCCCCAGAATAGACAGTCGACATCGAGTGTTTTCACTCGTGGCTCATAGTCGATGGTTTGCAGGCAGGCGTAGGCCTCACGGATACGGTTCAACGTTGCCGTTTCATCGCATGAAGGCCCGGTGAAGACGTCCGGAAGCCGTGTCAGATTGACGCTTTCCGGTTCAATCATGATCGAAGCGATCATCGGAGCATTGGTAATGATACGATGACAAACATGTGGGGGTACCACTGCTAGCTCGCGTTGCGCCCAATGGCCCCCGTCCAGGCATAGGCTGAAGGGGCTGTCCAGCGAGGCATATAGCATGAGCGCGCCGCATTTGCGTAGCGAAGGCGCTCCAAGCAAGCCCAGGTAGAAGACCCGATCCGGAGTCAGCAACATGATGCGTTGGTGGCCGATGTGATGTCTGTTGTCGCCCGCACTGTTTAATTGCTTCATGTCCGGCCCTCCCCGGGTAGTAAGCTTTATCGAGCTTCGCGCAGCACTCAGCACGCCTCTGAATGTGCGTCGATACGTACCTGTCCTGCAGCACCAAGGGCAATAATGCGAAGCGGCGCAGAAGATGGGTGCGATCACCGTAATAGCAACCTACATTCAGTCCCTCGGCCAGGCTCATGCTGCTGTGGCTTGGCACAACGTAGCCCATCCGGTTAGCCCGGTGTCCCTGTGGGGCACAGATCTTCCGACCATGAATTGCGTAGTGTTTGTCCGCGCTGTGGATCAGGGTCTTAAGGATGGTTAGGCCTGAACCAGCACTTGGCTCGGAGTAACCCCGGCGCTGCAATTTAGCGACCGCAACCCGTTTCCCCTCGAAAAGGGGGGGCGGGGTAACTGACCAGCTTGAGTGGTCATACTCATTGGGCCGCATATAGGTCAGCCAGCGCTTGCACACCGAGTGCTGTTTCCAGGCGGATCGGGGGGTCTGGTCCAGTGGAATACCCAACTGCTGCCCTACATCGGGGTCATGGGGGAGGGGCGGGTGCGTCCATTCGTGCACCTCCTGCCGAAATCGAAGCTCTTCCACGCTG
>CAJXGK010000111.1 GCA_913053815.1 uncultured Rhodanobacteraceae bacterium | reverse complement strand
CAACGGCGAGCATCTCATCGACCAGATCAATACCGATAACCTTGCCAGACTCACCAACAATTTGTGCCGCCGATATCGCCGGCTCTCCCGTACCCGAGGCCATATCAAGCAGTTTGGAGCCCGAGGATATGCCGGACAACTTAAGCATACGTTCGGTAACGGGTATTGCCCCCTTGCGCATTACATCGTCACGACGACGCCAACCTTCAACGGCCGCTGTCCAGGTACTACGTTGGTGTTCCTTTAATTCGGATTTGTCAGGATTGACCATATCTTCATCTCCTTAAAAGGTGTTTATCCCGCTTCGCTCATTGGGGTTGCCGGCTTTATTCAGTGCGGGTCGACTTGAATTCTGACGCTTGATTATCATGATATTCGTCCATCATAAGTGCTGATATTGACGATATCTGGAGGTGTTCCCGAAAATCAGGGTGGGTATCTCGGTCAAGCTGTTGAGGCGGGGTGATGGACGAAATTTTAAGAGGGGTCACGGCAGCCGTACCGACCGGTCACCGAGGCATAGCTTTACAATTGCTTGTGGGTTCCATCGCAGAATGGTGGGGCGGCTGTCCGTTTGCAACCACACAGATAGGCAGTGTCGGTCTTATCAGCGGTGAAGGCTACCGGCTCAAACCCCGTACCTTGGTGTGATCCGTCGCAGAATGGCTGAGTCTTGCTGCGCCCGCAAGCGCACCAGTGGTAGGTCTTGCCGGCTTCCACCGGTGTGGCGTAGGGGGATTTTTGTGCGATTAAAGCTTCCTTGGTCATGGGTTTTACCTCTGGTTGAATGTGGGCGATGTTTGCGCCTGTGGGGGATTACGGTGCCTGGGTGGTTCCGCGGTGAGCAGGATCGACTTTGTCAACCGAAGTTGACCGCCGTGACATGTATGGGTGCCTGAAGCGGATCGGTTGGGGGTCATTTCGGGGCAGCGCTTGTGGCGGGTTCCCTGTGTGCATCGAGGCTCAGGCGCCCGCCACCGACTGCGCTGACGACTAACAGGCCACCGGCAAAGGCGAGATCGCCCATCAGCAGCACAAGTTGCATGGGCTCGGCAATCTGATGATGAAAGATGACCGCCGCAACCAGTGAGAATAAGGCAAGAATCAGTGCCGCAAGCCGGGTATGCCAACCCAATAACAAGGCCACTCCGACACCTAGTTCAAGCGCGATGACCAGCGGCAACAGCGCGGTGGGCACCCCATAGGCCGCCATGTAGTGTGCGGTACCCGCATAGCCGACGATCTTGTCAATTGCTGCGATGATGAAAGCTTGGGCGAGCAGTACGCGCCCAATCAGTTGTGCCGCGTCACGCATGGTGTTGGCTCTCTGTTCATTCATCATCGTTCTCCTCGGGTAACAGGATGTATGCAAGATGTAGAAAGCATAGGTGACGATAGATGCATAAACAATACGGCAAACCATTGATATACTGTCATTGATTAGTAAACAATGCGCATCAAGTATGGATAAAATCGGCTGTCTACGAGCCTTTGTGAACGTAGTAGAGGCGGAAAGCTTCTCGGAAGCGGCGCGCCGCCTCGGAGTATCCAAGGCGCAGATCAGTAAACAGGTCGGTCAATTGGAAGCTGAACTGGGAGTACGGCTCCTGCACCGTACGACCCGCCGCGTCAGTGCCAGCAGCGACGGCCGGGCCTACTTCGAGCGGTGCCACCCCCTACTTGCTGAACTGGATGAATTAGATGCTGCCGTCCGGTCCAGCGAGGTCAAACCCTGTGGTGAGTTGCGAGTGACCGCGCCGATCACCTTCGCTGAGCTGTATTTGATGCCTGCGGTATCGGATTTTTCCCGGCGTTATCCCGAGGTCCGTCTGATTCTGGAACTTACCGACCGCTTGGTGAATCTGGTCGAAGAGCGGATCGATGTGGCGATCCGCATTGGCAGTCTGGGCGAGTCATCGCTGGTCACACGCAAGCTTGGAAGCATGTCCATGTTGCTGTGTGCGGCACCGGATTATCTGGCGGTACATGGTGAACCGACTCAGGCTGCGGAGTTGGCGCACCACGTCTGTGTGCTCGACAGTAACTACTCGGGTGGCACCCGCTGGACACTTGGCCGGGGTGAGAATGCGGTGAGCGTGGAGGTCAACCCGCGCATTGTTGTGAACAGCGCTCGCGCGGCCCGCGCACTACTGCTGGCCGGCCATGGAATCGGTTATCTGCCTTCTTTCGCGGTGACCGACGAGCTTGCACAGGGGCGTTTAAAGCGCCTGTTACCCACCTATGTGCCTGACCCGGTCGGTATCTTCGCGTTGTATCTGCACCGCAAACACCTTTCCGCCAAAGTCAGGCTATTTATTGATACGGCGATTGAGTATTGCGAGGCCTGTCAGGGGTGAATCCGCAGGTGCCCTGAGCACAAGGTCTGTATTGACTGCCGCTTTCGGACCGCTCCATGACCTTGGTCTGGCGGCCACCAACCGTACCGCTTCTTGCTTGAATTCGAGCGTATAGTGTGCCTGCGTGGATGGCATCATGTCGTCGTCATGGGGTGAATTGAATCACCCTGCAAGAGATATGTTTTCTGGGGCAGGGTCAGTGCTCGGGTCGGCCCCTCTCAGGTGCAGAATCCAGTTATGACCGGGTGGGATGATTGGGTTATCTGCGACTCAACCCTATGAGTTACTCTGAGTCCGGTTTCGGAGAGACCGCGGGTAGCGTTCCTCTGCAGGAGAATCCTATGCGGCGTTGGAATGGCTGGGGTGACGAGTCCATCACGGTAGAGCTGCCGGCACATGGAGCGGCTTTTCTGACCGCGATTCTTGGAGTCGGCAGGCCTCTCCCAAATGCCAGTCTAGAGAGTGTGCGGGCGCGGGTGCCGGCTGCGCGTTTGGCAGACCATCCGCTACTTGTCACGGCGGCTGATGATCGTCTGAAACATGCCCGGGGACAAAGCCTGCCGGATTGGCTAGCCATGCACTCCGGCGATTTTGGGGTATTTCCCGATGCGGTAGCCTATCCGGAAACCGCCGCGCAGATTCGTGAGCTGCTGGCTTGGGTGTCGCGCCAGGACGCAACTCTGATCGTCTATGGTGGGGGCACCTCGGTGACCGGGCATATCACCCCCCAGGCAGGCTCCCGGCCCATACTAACCCTGTCGCTGGAACGTATGAATCGGCTGCTGGAGCTGGATGAAGAAAGTCAGATCGCTACTTTTGGCCCCGGCGCCAATGGTCCCCAGGTGGAAAGTCAGTTACAGGCCCGGGGTTTTACCCTCGGGCATTTTCCGCAGTCCTGGGAGCTTTCGACCCTCGGCGGTTGGGTGGCCAGTCGCTCCAGTGGTCAGCAAGCACTGCGGTACGGGCGGATCGAGCAACTGTTCGCCGGCGGCAGTCTGGAAACTTTCGCTGGGTCATTGCAGATTCCAACCTTTCCGGCATCATCTACCGGACCGGATTTGCGTGAGATAGTGATGGGCTCAGAAGGGCGTTTTGGGGTGATCTCTGAGGTCAGGGTGCGGGTAACCCGCTTACCCGAGCAGGAATATTTCCGTACCGTATTTCTACCAACCTGGTCCCAAGCGCTGCGGGCCGTTCGCCTGCTGGTACAGGCGCGGATACCCCTGTCGATGTTGCGCCTATCCAATGCCATCGAGACCGAAACCCAACTGGCTCTGGCCGGCCGGCCCCAACCGATCGCAATACTGGAAAAATACTTGTCCTGGCGCGGTGCCCGCCATGGTAAGTGCATGCTGACCTTCGGCGTAACCGGCAACCGCCTACAAAATATCGCTTCACTCAAACAGGTAAAAAAAATACTGGGGGATTTTGGTGGGGTCTTTACCGGATCCCTACTGGGTAAAAAATGGCGGGAGAACCGTTTCCGATTCCCCTACCTGCGTGAGAGCCTGTGGCAAGCTGGATATGCGGTAGATACTCTGGAGACGGCGACCGACTGGGTCCATGTCGATAGCCTGCTGCAGCAGGTCGAGAATAGCTTGCACGAAGGTCTGGCCGCTGAGCCGGTGCATGTGTTCACTCATTTGTCACATGCCTATGGTGAAGGTTCGAGCCTCTATATCACTTACGTATTTCGCCTCGCCGACAGCTATGCGGCAACGCTGCAACGCTGGAAAACACTCAAACAGGCGGCCAGTCAGACGATCGTCAACCATCATGGGACGATTAGCCACCAGCACGGTGTGGGTCGTGACCATGCTCCTTATCTGTCGGTGGAGAAAGGGTTGCTGGGTGTGGCCGCGTTACAGGCCTTGGCCCTGCATTTCGATCCCGAACGTCGATTGAATCCCGGTGTGTTGTTGCAGGAGGAATGATGACCGCCTGGAATGCCAGCTGGCGCGAACAGGCCTTGCCGGAACTGGCGGCGACCGACTGGGATCTGATTGTGGTGGGAGGAGGGATCTGCGGTGTAGGGATTTTGCGCGAGGCAGCGCGGCGGGGCTGGCAATGTCTGTTGATCGAGCAGCGTGATTTTGCCTGGGGCACTTCCAGCCGCTCCTCGAAGATGATCCATGGTGGGTTACGGTATATGGCCAAGGGCCAGTTCAAGCTGACCCGTGATTCGGTACGAGAACGCCAGCGTCTACTCAGCGAGGCGCCGGGCCTGGTCGAGCCGCTGAGTTTCATTTTTGCCCATTATCGAGGAGCCTTCCCCGGACCCAGGATCACCGGCGCCCTGTTGACGGTGTATGACTTTTTAGCCGGCCAGCACAACCATCAATATGTTGCCCCACTGCCGTTGCACTATCTAGCCCCCGGTTTGAAACGACAGGATCTGCTTGGCGGTTCGCATTTTGCCGATGCGGTGACCGACGATGCCCGGCTGGTATTACGGGTGCTGGGCGAGGCCCGGGCTGATGGCGGCGAGGCCGTCAATGGCTTGCGGGTGCTTGAGCTGTGCCGCCAGGCCGGCAAGGTCAACGGAGTGCGGGCCGCAGACCTCGAAAGGGGTCAAGAGTTTCATTTCCACGGTCGGGTGATTGCCCAAGCCACCGGAGTTTGGACCGATCAGTTGCGCCGCCAAAGTGGTCCCAAACATATTCGCCCGCTACGTGGCAGTCATCTGCTGTTGCCGGCCTGGCGCCTACCGGTGGCGCATGCCTTCAGTTTCTTGCATTCCGTGGATGCTCGTCCGATATTTATTTTCCCTTGGGAAGGGGCCACGGTGATAGGTACCACCGATCTGGATCACCACGAGGATCTTAATCTTGAGGCGCATATCAGCCCGGCTGAAGTCGAGTATCTACTTACCGCCTGCACCCAACAATTTCCAGGCGCACAGATCGGCTCGGCCGATGTGCTCTCGACTTGGTCCGGGGTGCGTCCGGTGGTCAGCAATGGTGAGGCCGGCACCCATGCCTCGGATGAAAAACGCGAGCATGCCCTGTGGATTGAACCAGGTTGCGTGACCTTGGCCGGCGGCAAGCTGACCACTTTTCGCTTGCTGGCGCTGGAGGTCTTGCGGGCCTGCGCACCGTGGCTTGGTAAGACTTTTGAGGATGACGGCGGTAAGGTGTTTGCTCCGTTACCCTCCGTCCCTCTGCCACATCTGACATCCGCTCAGCGGAGCCGTCTGCGCGGTCGTTATGGTCGCGAGCTACCGGCCTTGGCTGCCCTGCTTAGCCAACTGGGTGGTGAAAAGGTGGGGGCTAGCGAGACGCTCTGGGCCGAACTGGCGTTGGCTGCTGAACAGGAGTTGGTGCTGCATCTGGACGATCTGTTGTTACGACGGACCCGCCTGGGATTACTGCTGCCCCGCGGCGCCGCCGCCGAGCTGCCGCCTATCCGGCGGATTTGTCAGCCACGTTTAGGTTGGAACGATGCCCGTTGGCAGGGCGAAGAAACCCGTTACCTGGAACTCTGGCAGCGCTGTTACAGTTTGCCAAGAAATCCGCCTGCCATGACTAGGGTGGCGGCTGATCTACCCCCCACATGAGGTATTTTCCCGGTAGGGTAGATGAACCGGATCGGCTTGAGTAAAACGATCATGGCAATATTTGGGCGACTGCAGTGCAATCTGAATATCTGTAAAAGGGTCGGCTAGTGAGTGACAAGAGCTATCTACTGGCGATCGACAACGGCACCCAAAGTGTCCGGGCGTTGTTGTTCGATCTGCAAGGCAAACTGCTGGGCAAGGGCAAAGTGGAGCTGCAGGCTTACGTTTCACCGCAGCCCGGCTGGGCCGAGCAGGATCCGGAGTATTATTGGCAGAGTCTGGCCGAAGCCTGTCAGCGTTTATGGCAACAGGTAAGCATCGATAAATGCCGGATTAAAGGTGTGGCGCTGACCACCCAGCGCGGCACCGTGATCAATGTCGATGCCCAGGGTCAGCCGCTGCGTCCGGCCATGGTCTGGCTGGATCAGCGTATCGCCGAGGTCAGGGGGCGGATCAAGGGGCCGTGGGGCTGGCTGTTCAGGCTGATCGGCGCTGAGACTACGGTCGATTATTTTCGGGCCCAGGCTGAGGTCAACTGGATTGCCCAACAGCAACCCGATATTTGGGCCAAAACCTACAAGGTGCTGTTA
>CAJXGK010000110.1 GCA_913053815.1 uncultured Rhodanobacteraceae bacterium | reverse complement strand
TGAGTGAATGGCGATTCGACTAAATTATACTCATTTTGAACTCCGAAACTTGAGTTATGAAGAAACTCGCGGTTGGCATCTTCCTCTCCACTCAAACCAGTTCTAAGATCCTTGATTTCCGTTTTCAGAATATTAGAATTCAATTCGCGCTGTTGAGTATGAAAGTAGCGCATAGAATCGAAAGTTGCTTCATTAGCGATATGGGATGAATGTGTAGTAACAACGAACTGAACAGGCCAAGGAAGCCCGTTGTTATACCTTTCAGCAAATAGATTGCAAATTTCACCGAGCTTTCTAATAAATACATTCTGCATTTGCGGATGCAAATGAGCTTCAGGCTCTTCGATGAATATCAGATGAATACCAGACGTCGGCTGCCTATTTGCAAACTCCTTAAAGAATTCAAAAAGCTTGAGAAGAATAAAAATTAGATTACGTGGTCCTAGGCCATTATATGATTCAGGGAGATTGATTCCATTTACACCTTGATAGCCTACAGTAGTGTGATTCGATAGAAGTTGTTCAACTTTCAGAACTGTTTCGGTCCGTAACTGTGGATCCGTCAATCCAGGATACCCAAAAAGATCAAAAGTAGGCGCAAGATTCCGCAGCTGTGCATTGAAATCGGTGTCAATCCGAGTCTCAACCTCTGTGACAGCAGACTTTAGCGTTTCTACCGTTGTCTGATCATCCACACTCGCAGCATCTGATGCGGCCGCAGTGAACAGCTTTTCAAAAACTTTTCCTAGAACTGCTTTTTCCTTGTTTGTTGTATCATCAAGTGCACGTTGCGCATTGATAAAACCGAATTGGAGTACCGCCCGTAAATTTGAAGGCTCCAATTCTTTTCGATTCGTTTCGTCGTTGGGATCTTCTGCTTCAATCGTAGCTTCGAATAACTTAGGGATCCGTTCCTTTACTTCCTTAAAGAAAGCAACTCGGTCTTCTTCTAGTCCTTCAAATAACTGCGAAATCTTCCCTGGGGCAAGTGCATAGCAAATATTGACTTGAGCTGATGAGCATTGCTCATTGAGGTCAATGATAAAATCTGTAAGCGCCCCAAGGCTTGTATCACCCTCGTAGTCTATAGTGAATGTCGTTTTTATTATCGGAAGTATTTTTCTTATAACTTCATCGTCTTCGTCATTTCTATATGCCTCAAAAGCTTGCCAAAACTGTTCATGCACGCCTAGCGAAAAATCAGCGAGCCTGAAACGCGGCGTCTTCTCCTCGAGCAAGCGCCGAAAAAGCTCGGTCAATGATGTTTTTCCGCTGTTGTTTCGACCAACAACTACCGTCGTGCCGACTTCCAAACAAAACTCAACATCCTCAAGCAGTCGAAAGTTATTAACAGATATTTGACGTATTCTCATGAAAGCTCCATTTCATTAACACGAATCGTTGCTGTTATCAGCGCTTGAAGAGCAGCATTGCCCGAACGTATGGCTTTTCCAAATCGACGTTGTTCCCGACTTCACTCCAACAAAGCCTTAAATACTCCATCCGCCGGTTCACTGTAAAATTCGACGTTGGTCTTCGTCCAATACTCGTCCGGGAGCTCATTGAGCGCCCGGCGGGCCGAAACTGGCATTAACACCGTGCTCGCTTTCTTGTCGACCGCCAGCTCTACAATGGCCACCGGGTTCTGCAGCACCTCCAGCGAACCGCCCAGATTAAGTGGGCCGACGATAATGGTGCTGCCGCGTGTGTTGCGGTCAAGCAGGCCGCCGACAAGCGCGATTAGAACAGGGAGGCCCATGCCGGCGCCGGTTTTTTCATTGTCGTACGGTCGAAGTTGCATGGAGTACTCATGACCGCGCGGATCACGATCACCGATTAGCTGCTTCCCGCGCGCATACAAATTTTGTTCTCCAACCTTGACGCTCTCTCTAAATGCGGGTGGCTTTGGCTCGTTGAGAATTTTGACCCCGCTACCTGGCCCAACGCTCACCTCGATACGATGAAGTCCTGGTCCGGTTTCCGGTGTACCCGGGCTAATAGCCCAGACCTGGCCGGGCGGCAGCGGGTCACCATCGATGGCTTCGTCACTGTGCAACTCCGGCGTTGTGACGAATTGCTCCGTGCCGTCGATTCCCAGCGTGTAGCTAAAGTGCGTGTTACGGAATTCACTTTTAAGACAACGTTTTTGCTGTTCCTTTACTCGCCTGCGTGACTCCAGAGCAAGGCGCACGGTCCATTCCATATCCTCGTCGGAAATTGGCATGTCGGGATCCGGGAAGAGAAGTTTTAACAATCCAGAGGCAGTCTTCTGTACAGCATTGATATCACGACCGCTTAGCGCACCGCCCCAGAAGACCCTGTTCTGAAGTGCCGTCACCCGGCTGGTTTGCCTCATTCGGCTCCAGCACTCGCTTAGAAAATCGCTGACGAATCCAAAGTGATCTGTCAGATGTTGGTTTGGATTGAGCTTGGGAAAGTCCCAGCCAGGTGAAAATGCGTGAATACGATCCTGAAATGCGGTGTCATTTCGCATCTCAGGAGGCAGCGGGCTGAGCAAATGGCCAATGCGTTGTTGTTGTTCTACGTCAACATCGAAGTTGCCGACCATAACAATGCCACCTTCCGCACGGATGCTTTCTTTGCCTCGGCTGAACTCTCCTGATTCCATGTAACCCTTTAGTATGTTGACACCATCCTTCTGGTCAAAGGAGACTCCGGAGACCTCGTCGAAGCAGACCACGTCATACTGACATACCAGGCCTCGTTGGCCGTTTGCGTTATTGACGAACATCTTGGCGACGGTTGCTTTCCCACCGGATACCAGGTGCGCGTAGGGCGATACCTGCTGAAAGATATGGCTCTTACCCGTACCGCGAGGGCCGAGTTCGACCAGGTTGTAGTTTCTTTCCACGAAGCAAACCATACGCAGGAGCACCACCATCTGTGCTCTTTCATCGAGCGCCTGTGGTTCATATCCCACAGATCGCAGCAAGAAGTGTCGCCATTCTTCAGTAGTAAAGTTCTGCCGGCCCTTTGCCAGAACCGAGAGAACATTCGGGTTAGACATCTGAATTGGACGTAATCCGGAAATAAGAAACGGCCGACCGCTCTTTTCCTGTGCGATAACAGGGTCGTATTCCAGGACGACTTCGGCATAGAAACCGTCAGTGAGCATCCGCTCGTTTTCCTTTACCAGTGTGTCACTGATCTGCACGTCCTTGAGCGCTAGGCTTGGAAGTTCCGCGACGTAGCAGTCATTCTTTGCGTCGAGTTTTGTGCGCACGATATCGATCAGTTTTACTGAACCTTTTTCGCGCGCCCTGGATTTGAACAATTCCTCATCGCCGGTACGAACGGTACGACCTTGCAACTGCTTTTCAACAATTGCCAGGCCTTCAGCAATTTCCTCGGGGTCGGTGCTTGCACAATAACGTCCCAGTAAAAACTCAACCACATAGGTCGGCACTGGGTATTGCCTGGAGTACTTACGCACGAGATCCTTACGAACGAGGTAACCTTCAAACGCACTGGCAGCGAGTTGGTCGAGCTGATCCATTTCAATGGTGGTCGTCATGAGTCGATACCTACTTTTGTTTTGTGTTTTGCGAGAACTTTGCCGTCACTGCCAAGCAGAACGACAACAAGATCCTCCAGTTCATATTCATCATCTTCGAGCAACAGGCTGGTGGACCCGTCTTCATCAAGCGACTTGACGGCCGCAGCCACCGACTGTCCTGCCGGTGTTGCCAGTCGCAGGTCGGCGGTCACAGTGGTGCTAACATCTGCGGCTACGACAAAACACCGCATACCTTTCCAGGTCACGGATTCAATCGACGCTCGGTCGGCCACGCCGCCGACGCGCTCGATATGCATATCGGGCGTCAGGCATTCCTGGATGCTCAGTCCCCCATGGGCGTAACAGTTGGAGGCTGTGAAGCATGCGATACCCGGCGCAGTTGCGAAGTTTTGCGCCGTGTTCCAGTGCCACGGAGCCGTCGGCACCTCCACTTGCGACTCACCGGCAATGGCTGCACAGCGAGCCCACTTGCTGGCCGTCAAGTGCTTAGGTAATTCGACTTTCGGCAAACCGAGTGGCAGGTATACCCAGCCGTGGTCAGTAACGACCCGAATGGTTTGCCAGCCACCATCGAGCAGCGCGATGATCCGGTCGGCCAGCCCCTCGAGTTCTTTATCGAGTATTTGCGGCAGGTCACTCTGCAGTTGATGGCCCCGGGTGTCGATCTTGCCTTCCTCGGTCCAGCCGCGCGCCTGATCCGTTTCGGGCCAGTCGCCCATGCCACCCGCTAGCACTTGAAAGCCATCATTCTTGAGCGCGTCCCGCAGTACTCCTGCATTGACCGGTTTCTTCGTATCAGCCATCAACGGTGCAAAGTCCTCGCGCAAATTGTCCCCGGTAATGACGTTAACCACCGGCGTGACGGCCGGCTTTGCGGTCGCGGTCACCGTGGGGATCGCTGCCCAGCGATAATCCATGCGCACGCGGCAGCCGTGAGCTTCGAGTCGATCACGCAGGTCTTCGCCGAGGTCATAACGCAGGCCATCCGCGAACACCAGACAACCGCTTTCAGGCACCGTGACAGTCTCGGCGTGCGCGTGGTCGGGCAGTGGGCAGCCGTTCAACGCGCCCTGAAATGCACGTGCGGAATCATCCATCCATGACGCCAGCAGTCGTTGTACGACGCCCCGTACCAGCTCAATGTCGGCGCCTTTGGTCATCGCAATAGCTTGCCAGGCAGCATGGTCAGCGCGCCAACCGCTTTCAATGTAACTGCGCGCGATATCATCGGGGCTTTGACCGCCAATCGCGGTACGAGCATGTCGCGCCAACTCCGCCAGCGGTGCCAGTACCCGTGCCATGGGGGAATGGCCTAATTGTGACCAGACCCACGATCTTCGCGCGCCGTGTTTTGCTTCCAGCTCGAGCACCCTCGCGTTCGCTTCGGCATGTGATAACTCCACCAGCTCACCGAAGGCGCGTCGCACCTCATCCTCGTCTTTCTGGTTCTCATCGGGCCAACGCGCTGCCTCGAAGATCAGGCCACTCGGCTTCGAGCGACGGAGCAGATCGGGAATGCCAGGGTAATTGGCTGGAGCTTCCTCAAACCGCTCCCACAAACTCGCCCATGCAGCTTCACCGGTGCCCAGCTGTTCGCCAGCTACGGTCTCGCCATCGGTGTCGGGATCAAAATGAAACTGCTGTTTGCATTGATTCTGGAATGCGGCCCACCGATCTGCGCCGAAACGTTCACGGGTTGCAGCAGGATCATTCATCCACAGCAACAGGTCGCGCACGACATCTGCGGCAAGCATCTGGTCGAAATCATCAGCCTCAAGGCGGCGATCCTGAAAGCGAGCCAGCGGCTCGGCGGCGAATTCCGGCAACGCTCGCAAAAGCGCTTCTGTCGTCTGGTTGTCGCCGCTCAATTCCAGACTAAGTGCATCATGGGAGGTCATGAACGCTGTCGCGGACCAGTCATGGCCTCCGCGTTGCAACCACAACGTGCCGCGGTACATCAGTTCAACCAAAGGTTGCAGGGCATCCGGGCAGTCTTCGCCGGCGCGGAGTTGCTGCCGACTGATGCCGGGTAAGTAAATAATAGGCGTGCGGTCACTCGGCAACGTAGGCGCTTCAAGCGCCCGATCAACCATACAGCGCAGCCAGATAGCCGGTCCGGTACGGGCATCAGGATCGTAGTCGCCATAGATAAGGAGTTCCGGCACGGATTTCAGCAGCGTTGGGACAAGCGTACGCCATTGTGCCTGCGGGTCAGCCCAGAGAATGGCGACCGGCGGCGCGATGCCGTCGCTAACTGACGTACACGCGCGCAGTTGCGTGGTAAGCACTTCAATCAGTGTATCACCCTGTGCAAGTCGGGCGGTCATTCGTCTATCTCCTGCTGCCTTTCTTTGGCCGCAGCGCGCGCCGCTTCCTTCTCCTCTTCTGGGACCGGAGCGCGTGTCAGCGCATCGAGCGCTTCGATGGCGCCCACCCGGTCCCCGAGCTCGTCCGACGCGGCGGCGATCGTCTGGAGCAGGATCGTCGTCTCCGTCGGATCGACGGTGCGCCCGACGAACGGGCGTAGCTTCTCGAGCGCTGCCTCGTCGTTCCCCATCAGATGCAGCGCCACCCCATCGTAGAAGCGGCCCTTCTCGGCGACCGCTTCGTCTTCGTGCCGCGCGAGGATCGCGAAGTGCGTTCGCGCTTCTTCGGGCGCGCCCTCGGCCAGGAGGGGGTGCGGGTTTTTGCCACCCTGCCCCAGATCGACCGACGCCGGGATAAGCCCCAAGCCTTCACCGTCGGCGATGCTGCGGTTGAACCAACCGGCGACGATATAACGCTGGCGGTACTGACCACGGATGCGCGAAATGTCGGGAACACCCTCACCGCCCAGGGTAAAGTCTGGCCCGTGGAATACCTGTTTGAGATACCCGGTAAAGAACCTGCAACCCTTGTCGCGCTGGCCGGCTTCCTCGACGCTGCCGGCCAGGCGCCTCGGCCCCAAGTCTGGAAGATCAACGATGCTCAAATTGACGCGGTGATTTTGG
>CAJXGK010000109.1 GCA_913053815.1 uncultured Rhodanobacteraceae bacterium | reverse complement strand
CCCGCATCGAGAGAGCCAAGCTGCTTCAGAGCGAGGGTAAGTGTGCCGTTCTTGCCCAGCAGCGCCACGCGCAAGGCCTCGAGAATCTCCAGAGTAGAAGCCTGCTGGATGTCTGTTTCGATGGCATCAAAGCGAATTTGATCTTTACCCATGACAACCCCGTTCCATAAATGCATGTGGGGAGCGAATCGATACGCTCCCCACCCGCTACCTCGACACCGAAATACCCGGTGCATGCTGCATCAATCAAGCGGCAAGACTGACCTTGGCTTTCTCGGCGATCACTCCGAAAGCCTTAATATCGTGTACGGCGAGATCGGCCAGAACCTTGCGGTCGATGGTGATACCGGCCTTGGACAGACCATTGATCAAGCGGCTATAGGATAGTCCGAACTGTCGGGCGGCCGCGTTGATGCGCACGATCCATAACGCCCGGAACTGGCGCTTGCGTTGTTTGCGACCGATATAGGCGTATTGCTGGGCTCGGGTAACGGCCTGCTTGGCAACCCGAAAAACCTTGCGGCGGGCATTGTAATAGCCCTTCGCCTGAGCAATGATTTTCTTGTGACGACGATGTGCTACGACACCACGTTTGACTCGAGCCATAATCCATTCTCCTCAGAGGTAGGGCAGCATTCGCGCTACCGACTTCTGGTCGGAGGCATCGATATAGTTGGTGGCACGCAGACCACGCTTCAGCTTGGTCGATTTCTTGGTAAGAATATGGCTTCTAAAGGCATGTCCCGCCTTGAAACGGCCTGTTGCGGTCTTACGAAAACGCTTCGCCGCGGCACGTTTAGTTTTAATCTTGGGCATAAAAGTGCTCCATTCAGTATTATTTAACTGGCCTGGGCGACGGTTGCACCGTACTTGCCATCCCTGCCCCGGTCGGCTTGTCATGACCACGATCCACGCGATCAAGTTTTTTAGTTTAGCTTGATTCGAATCCCTACGGAAGAACTGCGGGGCCGTCAGCTTTTTTGCTTCGGAGCAATCAGCATGACCATCTGTCGCCCTTCCAAGCGCGGGAATTGCTCGACCACCGCAATCTCGGCGATATCCTCCTGTACTTTCTGGGCCAGCTCAAAGCCGAGCTCCTTGTGAGAAAGCTCCCGGCCCCGGAACCGAATGGTTACCTTGACCTTGTCGCCATCCGTAAGAAAACGCAGGATATTACGTAACTTGATCTGATAATCACCGACATCCGTAGTCGGTCGGAATTTGACTTCCTTGATTTCGATCTGCCGCTGCTTCTTCTTTGCTGCTTGGGACTTCTTTTGCTGATCAAATCTGAATTTCCCGAAATCCATGATCCGGCAAACGGGGGGCTCGGCTAAGGGCTGGATCTCAACCAGATCAAGGCTGGCGGCCTCAGCCAGTCCTAGCGCTTCATCACGAGACAGAATACCGACCTGCTGGCCTTCGGCATTGATGACACGAACTTGCGAAACCCGGATTTCCTGGTTACGCCGATGTCTTTTCACATCGCTGCTAGTAGCGATATCTCATCCTCCAATATAAGTTGAAAATTACCCGCAGATCAGTGTATAGACACTGCGGAAACTAGTCGTTCTACGCATTCTTGTAGCGGCATACTACCTAAGTCAGTGCCCTTCAGAGTACGCACGGCAACAGCACCCGCTACTCGCTCGCGATCACCGACCACGAGAAGATAGGGTACACGCCGAAGTGTATGTTCACGAATTTTATAACCGATTTTTTCCTTTCGCAAATCGGCTTCGACACGAAACCCCTTTGCCGTCAAGGTTTGAATGACTTTTTCGACATAATCGGCCTGGGCGTCAGTAATATTCATCACCACAACTTGGACAGGAGCCAACCACATCGGCAAGGCTCCAGCATAATGCTCGATCAAAATGCCAATGAAGCGCTCCATCGAACCCACGATGGCCCGGTGCAGCATGACGGGGTGGCGGCGCTGTGAGTGTTCATCCACATATTCCGCACCGAGCCGTTCGGGCATCATGAAGTCCACCTGCATGGTCCCGACCTGCCAGTCTCGGCCGATCGAGTCATGCATGTGATACTCAATCTTCGGACCATAGAAGACCCCTTCACCGGGTAGTTCCTGCCATGCCACCCCAGCCCTGGCAAGGGCGGTCCTTAAGGCCTCCTCGGCACGATCCCAAACCGCCTCGGAGCCGATCCGCTGCTCCGGACGCAAGGCAATCTTGACGGCGATATCCTGGAATCCGAAATCAGCATAGACCTGCATCGCCTGCCGGTGGAAAGCCGTTACCTCGGACTCAACTTGCGCTTCGGTGCAGAAAATGTGCCCATCATCCTGGGTAAAAGCACGTACCCGCATCAAGCCATGCAGGGCCCCGGAGGGCTCGTTGCGGTGACAACTGCCGAATTCGGCATAACGGATTGGTAAATCGCGATAGCTGCGCAGCCGTGACTTGAAGATCTCCACATGGCCCGGGCAGTTCATCGGCTTCACCGCATAAGTACGTTTCTCCGACTCGGTGAAAAACATATTTTCTTTATAATTATCCCAGTGGCCCGATTTTTTCCACAAACTGACATCGAGAATCTGCGGGGCTCGTACCTCCTGATAACCGCTGTGGCGATAAACGTCACGCACATATTGTTCCACCACCTGCCAGATCATCCAGCCGTAAGGATGCCAGAACACCATGCCCGGCGCTTCTTCCTGCTGATGGAAAAGATCAAGTTGCTTGCCCAAGCGGCGGTGATCGCGCTTCTCGGCCTCTTCAAGCCTAGTCAGATAGGCCTGAAGATCCTTGTCGTTGAGCCAAGCCGTGCCATAGATGCGTGAAAGCATCGTGTTAGCTGAATCGCCCCGCCAGTAGGCCCGCCACTTTCATCAAACGGAAGGATTTGATGCGCTCAGTATTGGGCACATGCGGACCCCGGCACAGATCGGTGAACTCTCCCTGGGCATACAGCGAAAGGTCCTCATCGGCCGGAATTGAAGCGATAATCTGCGCCTTGTACGTCTCACCTTTGGCACTGAAGAACTGGATGGCTGCATTGCGAGGCAACACTGAGCGGGTCACCGGCATGGCTGCGATCACAATCTTGTTCATTTCCTGTTCGATGGCGGGGAGATCATCCGGTGTAAAAGGCCGGGCATAGGCGAAATCGTAATAAAAGCCGTTTTCGATGACCGGGCCGATAGTGGCCTGCGCCCCTGGATGCAAACGCTGCACCGCCTGCGCAAGCAAGTGGGCCGTGGAATGCCGCACGATCTCCAGAGCTTCCGGACTGCGATGGGTAATGATCTCGATGGCCGCGTCGCGATCCACCGTACGCGACAGGTCGACCGGCACCCCGTCGATCTTCCCGGCCAGGGCCGCCTTGGCCAGTCCGGCCCCAATCGACTCAGCGACCTCACGCAGGGTGGGCGCTTGTTCGAAGGATTTCTTGCTGCCATCGGGAAGCGTGATATGAATCATGGGATCAGCCTGCGCAGGTCACTCGTCGGGGAGCCAGTGCCTGTGGATTTATCTTTTTTAAGGGGCAGATACCCGCCACATCGGTATAACAACAGACTTGGCGCGCGCCGCAGCGGTCAGGAAAGGGTCCGCTCACGAAGGAAAACTCAACCCACTCGTTATCATGTCACACACTCGACCCACAGCTGTCGCGGCGAGGCACCCTGCAAAGTTAGCGAGAGGCCTACGCTATCTTGAGATTCCGCACCTGTCAACGCCAAAGAGCCCGGCCGAGAGTCCGTTACACAGAGTTATTTTGACAAACTAGGAGAGTCCTGCTGCCATTCACAACAGGCCAGCCTATTTATATCCGCAACCTCCCTCCAAATGCCACCCAGGTCATGGCTACCGCCATGCCCCGCCCCTGACGGATCAAGCATCCTTCGGCAGATACTCCGCTGTGCGGCGATGGCCCCCTTTACTCATCCCCGGCAATGGATGCTGTCTCACTGTTATCGCAGCACTGCGTAACACCTTCCCCGGCTTGCCCACAGCCCTCAGCAAACCCAACCTCATGCAAGGCAGTAAACCCCATGAGATAACCATCATGTTGCAGTGCATTAACAGTTCATTTATTTCTAAATTAGAATGTACTTTTCCCACGAAGGCTTAGACCTATGCATTACCGTCACCTTTCCGTTGCTGTCGCGCTCACGTTGAGCCTGCTCGCAGGTAATGCCTATGCCACGGGCAACCGTACCAAAACAAAAACCAAGCCAAAACCAAACCCGGTAACTAACCTGGAAACCATCATGGTCACTGCTCGCCACTATGCGGAAACCCTGCAGGACGTGCCCATCGCGGTGACCGCCTTCAATGCCCACTCCTTGTTCGCTCAAAACGTACAGAACCTGGCAGATCTGCAAGGCATGGTGCCCAATCTGCAAATTAATGCTACCCAGGGGACCACCTCAACACTCACCGTCTATCTGCGCGGCATTGGCCAGAACAATCCGTTATGGGGATTCGACCCCGAAGTCGGCCTGTATCTTGATGGAGTGTACATAGCCCGTCCCCAGGGAGCACTGCTGGATGTATACGATGTTGACCGGATTGAAGTACTGCGTGGGCCGCAGGGTACGCTGTACGGGAAAAATACGGTCGGGGGGGCGATCAACTTCATATCTAAGCCCTTGCCGACCCAAGCAACCGGCTCAGTCAGCACCACCCTCGGCATGCATGCTACCCGGGACCTGAACATCGACTACGGCAACGCCAGCAGTGATGGCGTGTGGCGCTTTCGAGCCGCCGCAGCCAGCCTGCACAACAACGGTTTCGGTCACAATCTACTCACGGGTCGCGAGACGAGTAATACCAACATTAATGCCGCCCGGGTGAGTATTGGTTTTTTCCCGAACGCTCGCTTCAACGCCCAATTCTCACTCGATGGAACCTCGGATCACTCGGATCCACGTGGCGGCCAGCGCCTGGCTATCATTCCCTTTGACCCCATGCAAACCCCGCCGCTGGCCAACCCCTACGACACGCAAAGCAGCATGTCGCCGGTCAACCTGACCGATTCCGGAGGGGCCTCCCTGATCATGAACTGGCAGCCATCGGCAAACCTGACTTATAAATCCATCACCGCCTACCGCAGCTCCAACAGCAACATGAATATCGATGTCGACACCTTACCGTTGCCGATTGCCGACAATAACCTCGTCTACCACAGTCACCAGTTCAGTCAGGAGCTGCAGGCTGTCTATGATAACGGAGGAACCCTGCATGGGGTGCTGGGTCTGTACTTCTTTGCTGGCTATGCGGCCGGCGACAACAAGTATGCCTTGTTGGCCTTCCCACCCTTTACCACCCTCGGCTATGCCTTACGGGTCAGCAGCGGCGGCAGCGTTGCGACCCGCAGCCTGGCCGGCTATGCCGACTACACCTGGCAGTTCGCGCCACGCTGGAGTCTGGAGTTGGGGGCTCGTTATACCCATGACACTAAGCACGCCGTCATTCGCAACTTCACCTACCCCGACACGACATTCACTACCCCCAACGGGGTGCAGGCGAACTTCAGCGGTTCGACCTCGGCCAGTAACGTCTCGCCGAAAATCACCCTGGGCTGGAAGGCTAGCGACGCGGTCAACCTGTACGCTACCGTGAGTACCGGCTTCCATTCCGGTGGCTACAACATTCAGGCCAACTGCACGGCCATCCCCGAGTCATGTCGGCCGATTCGCAATGAATCTCTGGTCAACTATGAGCTGGGAGCGAAGATGAGCTTCTTCGACGGCCGTTTGATGCTCAACACCGCCGCATTCCGCGAGCTCTATCACAACATCCAGCTGTCGGTATACACCTCCTACGTGAACCCCAATGGGCAACGGGCCTTCTTCGCCGATTTCACCAATGCCGGAGCCGCGCACATCGACGGCATCGAAAACGAGTTCAGCTGGAAGCTGGGGGACCGCTGGTCTCTGAGCGGCAACCTGTCCTGGCTGCACCCACGCTATACGCAATACCTCAGTCGTGGGGTGAATATTGCTGACCAGAGCCGCTTCACCTATGCCCCGAAATGGAATGGCGGCCTGACCCTGTGGAAACATTTCCCGTTGGCCGCTGGCGGTGATGTCTCAGCGCGCCTCAATGTCACTTACCAGTCGATCACCTACTTCGACCAAAATCTCAGCACAGCGCTGGCCCAAGGTGGCTATGCGCGGGTCAATGCCGGGGTAATCTGGCGCACCCATGGGCCATGGACCTACAGCATTGAGGGTCGCAACCTCACCAATAAGCACTACCGTACCTCGGGGTTTAACATTATTGCCCTGGGCATGGTCACCGGCTACTACGACCCACCACGCATGATTACAGCGAGCGCCCGCTACCGGTTTTGAGCCTCGGGATGACCATGCAGAGGGTCTGCCTAGGGCCCTGAGTCATGAACCACAGCATAGGTATTCAAATATCTCTCGGGAACCTCTCACCTCGTCGGGGCTCGCGAAGTCCACCCACCGGTGGCCGGGTTTTGTTACCCCAGACGTGAAACGATATGACTCGATAAAAATTCCGCCATCCCGAGTATCGCTTATTCTCGCCATCCCGG
>CAJXGK010000108.1 GCA_913053815.1 uncultured Rhodanobacteraceae bacterium | reverse complement strand
GAGGCAAAAGACCAGCGAGGGCACTGTGAATTCATGGGGTATGCGGGTTGAAAGAGGGCCCTGCCGGGGTCCACGCCCTACGGGTGCGTTCAGGTCGGCGGGCGTTCGTTGACAGGCCGTGGATCCCGGGTCTACGCCCGGGATGACAGGAAAAGCAGTGCGCTCTGCCCGGGATGGCGGAGTTCTTATCTGCTGACACGGCTCTGTGGTGTCACCCGCTTACGGATGCTCTGCGGCAAGTGCTGCGGCCATCTGCTGTCGGGCTAGTTCGAGAGCCTGGGGCAGGTGTTCACCATAGCCGGCCAGGTATGTACCAACGTCCTGCAATTCCTCTGTCCACTCAGCCGGGTTGATACGTAACAGCGCCTGCAGATCGGTACGGTCGATGGACAGGCCGTCGAGATTCAGATCCTGCATGCGGGGCAGGTAGCCGATGGCCGTTTCCTGTGCTTCGGCTATCCCCTCGCAACGGCCCAGAATCCATTCGAGTATCCGCAGATTGTCACCGAAGCCTGGCCACATAAAGGCACCTTGATCATTCTTGCGAAACCAGTTGACGTGGAAGATCTTCGGCAGCTTGGCACCAGGGTGGTCGAAAGACAGCCAATGGGCGAAATAGTCACCAAAGTTATAGCTACAAAACGGCTTCATCGCCATGGGGTCACGACGCAGCACCCCCACCTGGCCGGTCGCGGCAGCCGTGGTTTCCGAGCGCATCGAGGCTCCCGTCAGCACCCCGTGGGTCCAGTCACGGGTCTCGAATACCAAAGGCATCAGATTGGCACGACGGCCCCCGAAGACGATTGCGCTGATGGGGATGCCCTGTGGGTCTTCGCTATGTGCTGACCAGCTTGGACACTGGTTGGCCCGAACTGTGAAGCGTGAATTAGGGTGTGCGGCCGGGCCGTTGGCGGGATCGAAAGTGCGGCCTTGCCAGTCAATGGCCGGCTTACCTTTATCCAGTCCCTCCCACCACGGCTGTCCGTCGCTGGTGAGGCCTACATTAGTAAAGATGGTGTCATGGCTGAGTGTGGCCAGAGCATTGAGATTGGTCTTGCGGCTGGTCCCCGGAGCGACACCAAAGAAGCCGGCTTCGGGATTGATGGCCCATAGCCGTCCATCGGCGCCAGCTTGCATCCAGCAGATGTCATCCCCAACAGTCCATACCTTCCACCCGGCACGGCAATAGCTGGGTGGAGGAATAAGCATGGAAAGATTGGTCTTGCCGCAGGCTGAGGGAAAGGCGGCGGCGATATAGTGGGTTGCACCTTGTGGGTTCTCGATGCCGACGATGAGCATGTGTTCGGCCAGCCAGCCTTGCTGGCGACCTTGCCAGGCTGCGATGCGCAGGGCATGGCACTTCTTACCCAGCAGGGCATTGCCACCGTAGCCCGAGCCGTAAGATTGGATCAGTCCTTCTTCAGGGAAGTGTAGGATGAAACGGCGCTCAGGGTTGAGCTCACCTATGGAATGCAGTCCTTTAACGAATTGTGCTTCACGCTCGATACGTTGCAGCGCAATCTGCCCCATGCGGGTCATGATGCGCATATTGGCGACGACATAGGGGCTGTCGGTAATTTCGACTCCGCAGCGCGATAGGGGTGAATCGATGGGGCCCATGCAATACGGCACCACATACAGGGTGCGACCTTGCATGCAGCCATCGAAAAGCGCATTCATTTTTGTGTGGGCCTGATCTGGGCTCATCCAGCGATTGTTCGGACCGACTTGTTCGCGTTGCGGGGTGCAGATAAAGGTCAGATGTTCGACCCGCGCCACGTCATCCGGATCCGAGCGGTGCAGGTAGCAGTCTGGATGGGTCGAGGGATTGAGAGCGATCAGATCGCCGCTGGCCAACATCAATTCGGTCAGAGCCTGGGCTTCTGCATTTGAACCATCGCACCAGTGAATACGATCCGGCCGAGTCTTACGGGCGGTTGCCTGCACCCACTCGTTCAGCGTTTCTAATTGACGGGTCATGATCCCTATTCCGTAACATAAGTCTGGCAAGCTAACTGGCTGTGCCAGTGATGACAAGACGCAGTGCAGCGCAGCGATCGTGATGGCTGCCGTCGGTGGCTGGTACGGGGTCGGCCGGAGCTGGCAAGCGGCAAGTGCTATCGGGGAATTAGTGTATCAATCACATGCTCAACATAGGCGTCGTAGTCTTCATGGGAGAGATGGGGCACGCCGAGGTACATGTTCATCTGCAAAAAACCGACATAGGTGGCATAGGTCAGGCGGGCTCGATGGGTGGCTGCCTCCCGGTTCAGACCGACCTGGCGGTAGGCCAGGACCAAAAAGTCCATGCGCCGCTGTGATACCCGCGCCATCATCGGCTGGACACGCGGGTGGTCGAGCGCGCGGAGCAGAGAGGCGTAAACCTGATGGGGCTGTACTTCACGAGCGATGCGTCGAAACAGCTCACGCAGCCGGGCCCGGGGTTCTACTTGTGGAGTCACCTCGGCCAGCAAGATACGTTCTACATCGTGTTCCCAGCGCTCCAGGGTGGCGTCGAGCAGCGCATCGCGACTGCTGAAGTGCCAGTAAAAGCTGCCCTTGGTGACGCCAAGCTGCCGGGCTAGGCTTTCGATTGCTAGGCCACTCAGACCGTGCTCAGCAAGCGCATGGAGTGCTGCGCATTCCCAATCAGCGGCACTGAGACGACGGTTGCGCTCGGGCTTGGTAATTTTTCCCATCTGCGCATGGTAGCGGGGTCAAGGCGCCAGACCAAAATGAACGGTTGACCTTACCCGTACTGACGAGTATTGATTTGCATGGAGTAATTCAACATACTTGAAAGTATGGTCAAGTTGAATTCTCCAACTAGTTCTCCCCGAGTGGTCCGAGTCCGGATGACGGATGGCGTTGAGCTGGCTACGGAACGCTGGGGCGATCCGGCGGCACCGTGTCTGTTGTTTGCGCATGGTTTTGGGCAGACCCGTCACGCCTGGAGCGGCGCCTGTCGGGCCTTGGCGGCAAACGGCTGGCAGTGCCTGAGTTTCGATGCACGCGGGCATGGTGAAAGTGATCGTATGCCGGCCGGAAACTATCACCTGCAACAGTTCATCAACGATTTACAAGCGCTGGCTTACGCTGAGTCCGAACCACCGGTATTGATTGGGGCCTCAATGGGGGGATTACTGGGTATCGCTCTAGCGGGAACTTCCCCCTCGCCACCGCTGTCGGCCTTGGTGCTGGTGGATATCACCCCCCGCTGGGAAGCCAGTGGGGTTGAACGAATTCTGGCTTTCATGCGCGCTTATCCGGAAGGTTTTGTGGATATTGATGAGGTCACAACGGCTATCGGAAAGTATCTTCCACACCGTCGTGAGCACAAGAATGAAGAGCGTTTGCGGGCCTTGCTACGATCCTCCGACGATGGCCGCTTGCACTGGCACTGGGATCCGGAATTGCTGGATGCGGTGGCTGGGGAGGGCGAGCGTTACCAACCTATGCTACTGGAGGCTACCCGCAACATCCGCCTGCCGACTTTGCTAATTTCGGGGGGCCGGAGTGATGTGGTTTCGGATCGAACCGTCGACGAGTTTTTGCAATTGCTGCCGCAGGCCCAGCACGTGCGAATACCTAAAGCTACCCATATGGTCGCGGGGGATGCCAACGATGCATTCACTACTGAGATTGAGAATTTTGTACGCGCCCTGCCCCAAGCGGTGCGCACTAACGAGGTGAACACAACATGAGTATTTTGCTGATGCTTCTTGCTGCTCTGGTGGTAACGCTGGGGTGCGCCTATATCCGGCTTGGCGTAATCGTTTGGGCACTGCTGACCGCCGTGGCCATGGCCGTGGTGGGCCTGCTTGCAGGGGCCCCACTGGCGATGGGGATTGTCCTGCTGGTCTTCGCCCTGCTGGTGCTGCCGTTTGTAATCCGGCCGTTGCGTCGTTCGCTGTTTAGTAAGCCGTTATTCGGGGCTTTTCGCAAGGCCTTGCCCAGCTTGTCCGATACCGAGCGGACCGCCCTGGAGGCCGGTACGATTGGTTTCGAGGGTGAGCTGTTTTCCGGCAAACCCGACTGGAAGGTGCTGCTGAGTCAGCCCAAGCCGGTATTGTCTGCGGCTGAGCAGGCTTTTCTGGATGGACCGGTCGAAGAGCTGTGCGGGATGTTGGACGAGTGGCAGATTACCCATGAACTGGCCGATCTGCCGCCACAGGTTTGGAAATTTATCAAAAAGAACCACTTTTTCGGTATGATTATCCCCCAGCAATACGGGGGTCTAGAGTTTTCCGCACTGGCACATTCTGCCGTGTTGCAGAAGATCTCCAGTATCTCGGCCGTGACGGCCTCGACGGTGGCAGTACCCAATTCTCTCGGCCCCGCCGAGTTGTTGCTGCAGTACGGTACTGAGAAACAGAAGAATCACTATCTGCCCCGTCTTGCTGATGGTAGAGATGTGCCCTGTTTTGCCCTGACCGGCCCGTATGCCGGCTCAGATGCCACCTCGATTCCCGATTTCGGTATTGTCTGCAAGGGCGAATGGCAAGGTGAGACGGTGTTGGGCATGCGTCTGACCTTCGACAAACGCTATATCACCTTGTCTCCGGTAGCCACCGTCGTCGGTCTGGCCTTCCGGATGTACGATCCCGATGCCCTGTTGGGGGATCGTGAAGACATCGGCATCTCACTGGCCCTGCTACCCCACGACACTCCGGGACTGGATATCGGCCGCCGTCATTTACCGTTGAACGTGCCGTTCCAGAATGGCCCGGTGCGTGGTCACGAGGTATTTGTGCCGCTATCATTCCTGATCGGCGGTACGGCCATGGCCGGGCATGGCTGGCGTATGCTGGTGGAGGTGCTTTCGGTTGGCCGAGGCATTTCACTGCCGTCCAGTACAACGGGTTTCGTGAAGATGGCTGCAGCGGCGACGGGGGCTTATGCCCGCATTCGCAAGCAGTTCGGTCTGGCCATTGGCCGTTTCGAGGGCGTAGAGGAAGCCCTAGCCCGGATTGGTGGCTATACCTATGTCATTTCAGCTCTATCGCAATCCATGGCCGCGGCGGTTGATCGCGGCGAAAAGCCTGCGGTCACCTCGTCGATTGCTAAATATCACACCACCGAGCTAGGCCGCGAAGTGGTGCGTGATGCCATGGATGTACATGGTGGCAAGGGCATTATCCTCGGCCCGGGTAACTATCTGGGACGCAGTTGGCAGGGGGCGCCGATTAGCATCACCGTGGAAGGTGCCAATATCATGACCCGTAGCCTGATGATCTTCGGGCAGGGGGCCATTCGCTGCCATCCCTATGTGCTCAAAGAGATGCATGCCATCGATCAAGCCGATCATCTGGAAGGCCTGCGGGTTTTCGATCAGGCCCTGTTCGCCCACTTTGGCTTTGGGGTTTCCAATGCGGTACGCAGTCTGCTGCTCGGGTTGGCGCGAGGACGGTTTGGTCGGGTCCCCGGGGACGCTTATACCCGGCGGTTCTATCGCAAGCTCAATCGGTATTCCGCAGCACTCGCCCTAACTGCCGACGTGGCCATGGGGGTGCTGGGCGGCCGCTTGAAGTTCAAGGAAAAACTGTCAGCACGTCTCGGTGACGTATTGAGTTACCTGTACATCGCTAGTGCCATGCTCAAGCGTTACGAGGATGAACAGCGTCCCGAGGATGAGCGCGTACTGCTGGCCTGGGCTTTCCATGAAAGTATCTGGCGGATACAAGGGGCTCTGGATGGGGTGTTTCGCAACTTCCCGGTGCGTCCGGTGGCCTGGCTGTTGCGGGGGCTGGTGTTCCCGCTGGGACGGCGGGAGGTGCCGCCTTCCGATCGTCTGGGGCGGCGGGTGGCCGCACTGATTACCGCGCCCTGCATGGGACGCGAGCGTCTGGTCCAGGGCGCCTTTCTTGACCCCACTGAAAATAACCCAGTGGGCCGCATGCATGCCCTGTTGCCGGAAGTGGTCGCGGCGGAGCCGGTCGATCGCAAGTTCCTCAAGGCACTGAAGTCCGGCCAGATCCGTGCTCACCAGTATCTGCAACAGTTGGCAGAGGCTGAACAGCTGGGGGCCATCAGTGCTGAGGAACATGCCCAGTTGAAGCGCCTGCGCGAGCTGACCGCGGAATTTATCAACGTGGACGATTTTGATACGGAAGCCCTGCAGGCGGCCAGGCCCCGGTCATCGACAGACCCTTCCCTGCGCTCAGTGGCCTGAATGCGGACCGGGTCCATTCTTCGATTTGCGCCTATAGGATGCGGTGATACGAACCGCATCGACTGACCGGTCCGGGTCAGCTCGCCGTAGGATGCGGTGAGGTACGAACCGCATCGACCGACCGGTCCGGGTCAGCTCGCCGTAGGATGTGGTGAGGCACGAACCGCATCGACCGACCAATCCGGGTCAGCTCGCCGTAGGATGCAGTGAGGCACGAACCGCATCGACCGACCGGTCCGGGTCAGCTCGCCGTAGGATGTGGTGAGGCACGAACCGCATCGACCGACCAATCCGGGTCAGCTCGCCGTAGGATGCAGTGAGGCACGAACCGCATCGACCGACCGGTCCGGGTCAGCTCGCCGTAGGATGTGGTGAGGC
>CAJXGK010000107.1 GCA_913053815.1 uncultured Rhodanobacteraceae bacterium | reverse complement strand
TGATATAGACCGGGCAATTGTTCCAGGTCGGCAATGGCAATATGTTCATCCACTTTGTGAATACTAGCGTTGACCGGGCCCAATTCGATCACTTCGGCACCCAGTGGAGCGATGAAGCGACCGTCGGAGGTGCCGCCGCCGGTATCCTCATCGGGCACCCGGCCCAACTGCTGATTAAGCACGTCACGCGCTGCACGCCGCAAGAGGCCATCACAAGTGAGGAACGGTTCGCCCGAATGGTGCCACTCCAGATCGTATTTAAGTCCATGTTGTCGCAAGATTGCCTCGACTCGATCACGCAGGCTGGTCGCCGTACTGGCTGTGCTGTAGCGAAAATTGAATACCGCATCGAGTGACCCGGGAATAATGTTGTCCATGCCGCTGCCGGCATGCAGGTTGGAACACTGCAACGAAGTGGGTGGAAACCCGGTGTTACCTTCATCCCAGCGTTCGGCCAGCAGTTCTACCAGTGCAGTGGAAAAAGCATGAATGGGGTTATGCGCCTGCTCGGGATAGGCCACGTGGCCCTGTACGCCGTGTATACGCAGCCGTCCGGTCAGCGAACCACGGCGGCCGATACGGATCAGATCGCCCAGCCGCTCGTGCGAGGAGGCCTCCCCCACTACACACCAGTCGATGCCTTGGCCGCTGCGGCGAAACTGCTCGGCGATCCGGCGTATGCCATCACGAGCGGGGCCTTCCTCGTCGCTACTCAACAATAGGCCCACCGTACCCGGATGCTGCGGATGCGCGGCGACAAAATCCTCGACTGCCAGGGTCATGGCGGCCACCGCCCCTTTCATGTCCGCAGCACCACGACCATATAACCTGCCGTCACGAACAGCCGGCTCGAACGGCGGCGACGACCAGTCTGCTTCCGGACCGCTCGGCACCACATCGGTATGGCCCAGGAACACCAACACCGGCCCACCGGCCCCATGGCAAGCCCACAGATTGTCGACCTTGCCGAAACGCCTGGCCTCACAACGAAAGCCCACGCGCTGCAGACGTTCGGCCAGCAGCGGCTGGCAACCCGCATCATCGGGGGTCACCGAAACGCGACGTATCAGTTCCTGGGTCAGCTCAAACACATCGGACATGGTGATTCCACGATACGAATGAGACGATGAGTCGCTGCCACAACGACGAAATCAATCGGCCCGTACTTGGGTGCTCCCGGATCACATGCGCTACTCCTGAGAGCCTCAAAAAACCTATCGGGCAAACCGCTGGCGGGGCCATGTACACACTTGCACTACATCTATCACCTTGATAAGTTTTGTTGCGCATTCTGCAACTCCGGGCATTCGGCCCGCTCGTGACGCTTGTTCGAAGTACCTGCCAACTTATCGGCAAACAATTTCTTATACCTATTGTCGCTGAAACACTGCGGCAAGTGCCCGTCCTCAAGCACCAACAAGGGCCGTCGCGCCAAGGCGGGGTATTCGCGCAGCAATAAGATCCATTCGGCATCGGGGCTCGGACTTTTGCGCTGTGGCAACAAATTTCGCCAGGTCGTGCTGGCCTTATTGACCAAGACCTCCCAACCACCGGCCTGCCGTGCCCAATCCAACCATCGCTGGGCTTTGGGGTGTTGTTCGCACAGATCCACGAAGTGATATTCGATACCAAATCGTTCCAACCACCGACGTGCCTTGCAGCAGGCGTCGCAACGATTCAGGCTAAACATCGTCACCCTCATTCGCCACTCCTCAGCAGCTCGTTGATGCCCGTCTTGGCACGGGTTCTGGCATCGACCTGTTTGACGATTACGGCGGCATACAGGCTGTGCGAGCCGTCCCGGGCCGGAAGGCTGCCGGCAACCACCACGCTGCCAGCCGGTACCCGGCCGTAGGCGATCTCACCCGTGGCGCGATTGTAGATACGGGTCGATTGGCCGAGAAACACCCCCATGCCGATGACACTGCCACGTTCGACGATCACTCCCTCGACGACTTCTGAACGAGCTCCGATGATAGTCGGGGCGGCCTGCAAGGGTTCCAGCACACCGCCGATACCCACCCCACCGGAAAGGTGCACCCGGGCGCCAATTTGTGCACACGAACCGACTGTCGCCCAGGTGTCGACCATGGTCCCGGGACCGACAAAGGCGCCAATATTGATATAACTCGGCATCAGCACCGTATCACGGCCGATATACGCCCCCCGGCGCACTAAGGCTCCCGGTACCACACGGGCACCGGCCCGGCGAAAGGTCTCTTCCTGGGCATCGAAAAAACGTAACGGGACCTTATCGAAAGCCGTCATGGGGCCACCATCCATGAGGCGATTGTCATGCAGGCGAAAATACAACAATACCGCCTGCTTCAACCAGGTTTGCACCTGCCAGCCTCCCCCCCCGTCGGGCTCAGCCACCCGGACTTGTCCACTTTCAAGACGATCCATGACCTGCTCCACGGCAGCACGGACCGGCACCTCGAATTCGGTGCCTTCCCAGGCCTCGTGACGGCAGTAGGCATCGCAGATGATGGGTTTAAGTTCGGACATGACGACCTCGTCAGGATGAAGGAAGTTGGGGATCCAGGCGAGCGTAGATGGCCCTGTTCAGTGCCTGCCTGTGGGCCTCGTCGAGAAGCCGGTTGGAGCGATCGGTCAATTCGAAGAAATCCTCAACGCGCTCGCCATAACTGGCAATACGCGCATCGTGAACACGCACCTTAGCTTCTAAAAATGCCTCAGCAATGGCTGCCAGCAGCCCCGGTCGATTACTGGCAAGTAACGCCAACTGAGTACGCTCACTATCGTAAGTAGTAGGGGTATAGGCCAATTGCGGGGAACGCTGAAAATGACGCAGGCGGCGTGACAATACCCACTTGGGTAAACGGGGCTGGGTTTCAGACTCCAGCGTTCTTTGTAAAGCCCTCTGCAAAGATAGGGCTCGTTCTGTGCTAGCTGGAGCTTGGGTGGCCGTATCCAGTAGGACGAAGCTGTCTATGGCCCGGCCACTCCCGGCACCAAGAATACGGGCTTCCTGCACCGAAAAACCCAGCCGGTCAAGCACGGTGGTAACTCGCGCAAACAGACCATCCCGATTCGATGCCAAGATGAGCAGCTCACTACCGCCTCGTATCGAGTTCGCAAGTACGGTCACCCAGGGCACCCGCCCACCCGCAGCAAGCAGTGACCGGGTTTGCCAGACCACCTGTTCCGGTCGATGCCGCAAAAACAACGCCATGGGTAGTCCTTTCCATATGGCCGTAATCTCGGCCGGATCTAAACCGTCTTCACACAAGCGTTCCATAGCTTTGGCGCGACAGTATGCGGCACGCTCCTCGGCATGTTCCGGCACGTCTCCCTCACCCCGTAAGCGGTAGCGCGCGGCCAGATACAGATCAGCCAGCAGCTGATCTTTGAAACCGTTCCACAACTTGGGGCTGGTGCCGATAATGTCCGCCACAGTCAACAGATACAGCATATCCAGACGATCCGTATCCCCCACCTGCTCACTGAAAACCCGCACGACTTCAGGATCACCAATATCTTGCCGCTGTGCTGTGGCATTCATCAATAGGTGCCAACGCACCAGCCAGGCAACCTGCTCAACAGCATCGTTATCCAGTCCTAAACGCTGCGCAAACTTGCGCACTTCGGCTTCACCCAGGATCGAATGTCTGCCTCCGCGACCTTTAGCAATGTCGTGGAACAAGCCCGCTAATAACAACCGTTCCGGGGTGTCCAGACGCCCCCATATCTCGCTGGCCAGTGGAAATTTCTGCAGTGCATCCGGACCGGCAAAAGCGGCCATCTGCTTCAGCACCCGCAAGGTGTGCTGATCCACGGTATAAATATGGAACAAGTCATACTGCATGCGCCCGCTCACGGCGGCAAACGCTGGGATCAATGCCGCTAGTACCCCCTGCCTAGCTAAAGCGACCAGTGCCGGTACCGCCTGCTCAGCACGCTGTAGCAAATGGCGGAAGGCAAGCAGTGCCTCGGCATTCTCGGCCAGCCCTCCGTTCTGCTGCAGTGCTTGGCGCATCCAACGGCGAGCCGTGGGACTGAGTCCGGCGATGCCGTTCGCAGACCCAATATACATACCGATCTCGATCAAGGCAGCCGGGTGCTGCATGAATAACTTGGCGCTACGCGGCTCCACCGTCGTCCCACGGCGTTGAAATGCATCGTCTAATGATTCAGCTTCAGGGGGGGGATGCAGACGATCGGCAAGCCGACGCAAGGCTTCATCACTGAGTCGTTCGACACTGACCGCGGCTTGATAATAGGTCTGCATGAACTGTTCGACACCCAGTCCTACTGCGGCGTTGTCGTGATAATCAAAGCGTTCCGCCAGAACGCGCTGAAAGTCAAAAAGAAGTCGCTCCTGGCGCCGTCCAGCTTCTAAATGTAGTCCATAGCGAACCTTGGCCAGCAGCTCTCCAGCCTGATCCAGCGCTTCTCCTTCGCGCGCATCCAACAAGCCTGCTGCAATCCAGCAATCATACGAACCATCTCTGAGTACTCTGCTGCCGAGCCAGCGCAACATATCCAGATCACGAAGTCCACCGGGGCCATCCTTGAGATCGGGCTCGAGCCGGAACGTACTGTCTCCAGCGCGACGATAGCGATGGGCCTGTTCCTCGCGCTTGGCGGCGAGGAATATTTCCGGTGGCCACAGATGGACATCATTGACTACATCAGCTAACAGAGCATCCATGCTAGGATCGCCGGCGATTCGCCGCGCATCAAGCAGGGAAGTGAAAACGCTCTGATCGTCCCGGGCCAGCGCCTTACAGGTATCGGCTTCATGCACGGCATGGCCGGGGGCCAGGCCAATATCCCAGAGAATGGCAAACAACGACTCCAGCCCACGTGTCGCATGGGCCGGTATGGCCTCGCTCAGCACCAGCAGATCAACATCCGAGGCGGGGTAGAGCCGGCCATGACCAAAGCCGCCCAGGGCATACAGGGACAAACCGGGCATATCTCCAAGGAAGGCGATCCACAGGTGCTCGAGCACCTGCTGTACCAGATCTGCCCGCGCTATGCACAAGGCCGTCGCGCTGGCACCGGCATCAAAAGCTCGCGCTAAGGACCGTTGGTGGTCAGCCAATAACTGGTGTAAAGCCAAGCGTGCCTCATCCGAAATACCCGACCGCGGTACCGCCGCCGGCAGGTGGGGGGACGGGGGTAACGCATTTTGAATAGGGATACTCACGCGATCAGGTAGCGTCAGGCCAGGGTGTGAGAATCTCGAAACCGTCGTCAGTCACCGCAATGGTGTGCTCCCATTGAGCGGAAAGCGAATGATCCTTGGTGACCACAGTCCAGCCATCGGGCAGCAATCGGGTCTGCGGTTTGCCCGCATTGATCATCGGTTCAACCGTAAAAACCATCCCCTTTTGCAACAGCAATCCGGTACCAGAGTGGCCGTAGTGCAGCACCTGTGGATCTTCATGGTAGATCCGACCGATACCGTGGCCGCAATACTCACGTACCACCGAAAATCCGGCCTGTTCCGCCGTCTGCTGCACGGCGTAGCCGATATCGCCCAATCTGGCACCTGGTCGAATCATACGGATACCCGCCATCATCGCTTCATAAGTCGTATTGACCAGTCGCCTAGCGCGTACCGAGGCTTCACCGACGCAATACATACGACTGGTGTCTCCGTGCCAACCATCCTTGATCACGGTGACATCGATATTGAGAATATCCCCATCCTTGAGCACTTTGCCGGGGCCGGGTATGCCGTGACAAATCACCTGATTGACGGACGTACACAAGGCCTTGGGAAACCCTCGATAGCCGACATTGGCTGGAATCGCCTTTTGTACCTTGACGATATATCGGGTGCAGATCTGATCGATCTCTTCGGTGGTTACACCGGCTTTGATGTGCTTGGCGATCATGGCCAGCACTTCGGCGGCCAAACGCCCGGCAACCCGCATTTTCGTTATGTCATTCGGGGTCTTGATACTTACATTTACATTTCGGTCTGGAGTTCGCATACTTGCGGGTCGCTTTGTAGGTCAGCTATGATTCGTCGGCTTTGCTGGTTGGCGAGGACTATCGTCTACAACCTGCATCGCAAACGATTATACTATCTGCAGTTACGTTGTCGGGCCGAGCGGCCCCAATTCACACACGTATCGGCACCGTTGTCGGGGTGCCCCGTCTTAATGTCTGGCTGGTGTCGCTTCTGCACACCACTCCAGTCTATGTTGACAGGGTCGACGCGGGGATGCGTGGAAGTCTTAACCCAACAGGCCTATGGGCCAAACGGAGCATAGCTATGCCTCAAATTACAATGCGCCAAATGCTTGAAGCCGGCGTTCATTTCGGTCACCAAACCCGTTACTGGAACCCGAAGATGGAGCCTTACATCTTTGGCGCTCGTGGCAAGATTCACATTATCAATCTTGAACGCACCGTACCCCTGTTTCAGGATGCGATGCATTTCCTCTCCGGTATGGCCCAGAAACGTGGCACCATACTTTTTGTCGGCACCAAGCGTGCGGCTCGCGAGAGCATCGAAAGCGAAGCGCAGCGTTGTGACATGCCCTTCGTCTCCCAACGCTGGCTCGGCGGCACACTT
>CAJXGK010000106.1 GCA_913053815.1 uncultured Rhodanobacteraceae bacterium | reverse complement strand
AGTTCCTGCGGCGGTTCTCATTGGTGGTTGCAGGTCTGGCGGTGTTGATTCTGTCATTGTTGGCACTGGTGGCGATCTTTTATGACATCACCCCGGCACCGCAAATATCGAATCCACTGGCTCGGGCTCAGGCCCGTGCGGCTTCGGCAGAGACCGTCACTACGGGTCATCAAGGTCAACCGGCAAAGATGACTGGGATGATCGGAACTCAGAGTCAAGGCTTGGCCGATCAGTCGGCTTTTGGTGGCAGCATGGATGGCAAATTCATCTATGAGCGGGCCTGTGCAGTGTGTCACGACCCGGGTATCGCGGGAGCACCCAAGTTGGGTGATAAGGCTATTTGGGCACCACGTATCGTTCGGGGGATCGTGGTTTTGGAACAACACGCTATCGACGGATACCACGGCCCAGATGGCCGCTTCATGCCGGCCAAAGGCGGCAACCCGGCTTTATCCGATGCGCAGGTGCGTGTCACCGTGCAATGGATGGTTGGACAGGTCAAGAAGTAGCCAATACGCCTGGTTCCGTAGCGGGTGGGAGCATTAATTGTACGAAGGATGGCAAGTAATGCCATTCGGCGGGTATTATCGGTTCATGTCTGACTCTTCGAAGCTACAATCTGCACCGGCGGTCTTTCCGGGTACCGCAGCCAGTTTTGTGCTGGCCGGCCCGGCTGGACGGCTGGAAGTGGTGGTTGATGTATCCCAGCCCCAGTTGGCTAGAATGGGTACGGCTGTGCTCTGTCACCCCCACCCGATGCATGGCGGCACCATGCACAACAAGGTGGTGACGATGCTTGAGCGCACCTTGCGGGAGAGCGGTCTGGATACAGTCCGCTTCAATTTTCGTGGTGTAGGGCATTCCGAAGGTGAGTACGATAACGGCTACGGTGAAGGTGCGGATCTGACGGCAGTAGCCAACTGGGTGCGTCAGGTGCATCCGGACGATGCGCTATGGTTGGCCGGCTTCTCCTTCGGCAGCTATGTCAGCATTGCTCATGCCCGGCAGCTCGATGCCGCCGCCTTGGTCAGTATTGCCCCGCCGGTTTCACGCTGGCCTTTTGATGCCTTGGCTGAGCCAGGGTGCCCCTGGTTGATCGTGCAAGGGGAGCAGGATGAGGTGGTCGATCCGCAGGCCGTTTATGACCTGGTTGATCGACTTGAGGACAAGCCGCTACTGCTACGCATTCCTGACACCGGACATTTCTTTCATCGTCGCCTGATGGATTTGCGCGGTGGGGTGCGCCACGCGGTACGTGACTGGCTACCGCCTCTACGTACGCATGACTGAGACGACGCTTGCATTGTGTTCGCCCAGTGAACTTTATGCGCAGGGCGCGGCCCGGCACGACTGGCAGGAAGATGTCGCCCAACAGGCGCTGTTACCACAGCTGGACAGGTTTTGGCACGAGCTGCAGAGTGCCTCGTCAAATACCGGTTTGCGCGGCCTGTGGCGCGGATTTCACAGTATCCAGCATGCCGTAAACGGTTTGTACTTGTGGGGTCGGGTGGGACGCGGCAAGACCTTTCTCATGGACCTGCTGGTACGCAGCTTGCCCCAAGATCAGGTCGAGCGCTGGCATTTTCATCGCTTCATGGCCGAGGTCAGTGCCGAATTGCAGCAGCTCGGCGAGATGAGTGATCCCCTTGAACAAGTTGCGGCAGCCTATGCGCGGCGGGCGCGGGTGCTGTGCCTGGATGAGTTTTTGGTCAATGACATCGGGGACGCGATGCTTCTGGCCGGCTTGCTGCAGGGCTTGTTCGATCGCGGTGTGAGCTTGGTGACCACCTCCAATACCCGCCCCGATAATCTGTATCGGGATGGTTTACAACGGGCTCGCTTCGAACCGGCTATTGCGTTGCTGCAAGAACATTGCGCCGTACTGGAACTGGCCTCCGAGCGCGACTGGCGTTTACGGGCATTGCGACAAGCACCGACCTGGCTAACCCCGGTGGGGGTTGAAGCGGAGCAGCATCTCAGCCGGATCTTTACCCGTCTCGCCCAGGGTGGCAGTAAGCAAGACAGCGAGCTGAGGGTTCTTGGACGAGCTATCCCCTGTCGCGGCCAAGCCTCGCAGGTGAGCTGGTTTGATTTTTCGGCATTGTGCGATGGGCCGCGTGCGGTGGCCGACTACATTGAGATCGCCCAGCACTATGACGCAGTATTGCTGTCCGCCGTACCCCAGTTTACGGTTGAAAGCGAAGATCCTGCGCTACGTTTTGTACGTCTGGTTGATGAGTTCTATGATCGCCGAGTGAAACTGATTTGTACGGCAGCCACGCCCATTATCGATCTGTATGACGGTCGGCGCTTGCGGGCTCAGTTTGCGCGTACCGAGAGCCGCCTGATCGAGATGCAAAGTGAAGACTATCTGGCTAAAGAACATCGTCCCTGATCCCGGTGCTGTTGCGGACGACACCAGGCCGAGCGAAACCGAGGATAATCGTGCAGACCTTCACAAATGCGTGAATGACTGGTTTTTGGGAGGCTGGATTTGAGGTGCTGAATGATGCCTGTTTCCCCATCCATGGCGGTTTTTTTTGCCGATGTCATCCTGGCTGTGCATGGCGTGATCATTGCCTTCAATGTACTAGGTCTGGTATTGATTCCGTGGGGAGCTTGGCGTGGTTGGAAATGGGTTCGTAGACCATTTTGGCGTCTTGCTCACCTGGTTGCACTCAGCATCGTGGCGTTGCAGGCACTACTTGGACGGGCCTGCTTCTTGACCTTGTGGCAAGATCATTGGCTGGGTCTGGCGGGACTACAACCCCGCCATCAACCGCTGATTCAAGGCTGGATCAACCATTTGTTGTTTTGGCCATTGCCGATTGCGTTCTTCGCTACGCTTTACGTACTGGTATGGGGGTATGTGCTATGGCTCTGGTACCAGGTTCCGCCACGCTGGCACCGCTGACTGGCACGATTAGGAATAGACGATACACTGCAATGTATGACTGGATGATCTGGTAAGACCATTCATCGTCGCCACAAAGGAGAGGGCGGACCGATGTCCAGGAAGTCGATGAGGCCAGAAGGCGGGCTTCAAAGCGGATCCACCGCGTGGGTGCGTGGTATGCGCTGGGCATTGTTGGTGAGCTTGATCCCAGTTCTCTGGCTCGTCGATTTGGCCTATTTTGGAGAGAGTTGGCTGGGTATGCAGATTCGGCCCATGCTGCTGTTGCCTTGGCTTTTGGGTGGTTTGGCTATGGCGCTGGCCGGTCTTGTTCTGGCGCAGGGGCGTGAAGCCCGGGTTCGTGCCGGTATCCTGCGTGATACGGAGCATGAGGAACAGCGTTTACGTGAGATGCAACGGGTCTCAGGGATGGGCTATTGGGAATATCATCCAGATGAGGACCGCTTAATCTGGTCGGATGAGCTTTTGCAAATGGTTGGCATCCAACGCGATGCCTTTGACAACCATATCGAGGATTTTTATCGTTTTCTGCACCCAGACGACCGCGAGCGTGTAGAACGCGTTCACCGCGAGTCGATCCGTACGCAGCAGCGAGCCGAGCTTCGGTTTCGTATTGTGCAACATGACGGAAGCATCCGGCATATCGATGAATCCAGCGAGGTGCGGCAACTTCCCGGCCAACGAGTCTTGGTCACCGGGGTCTCACGAGACGTCACCGTATTGGTGCAAGCCGGTGAACAAGCTTTGCGACAGGCCGAGCAATACCGCTTCCTGTTTGCCCACAACCCCATGCCGATGGCGGTCTACGATCGACAGACCCTACACATTCTGGCAGTAAATGAGGCCAGTCTGACCCTGTTCGGTTATGACGAGGCCCGCCTGCTTGCCATGACTGCAGAGCAATTACTGGCGGAGGAAGAGCACCCCCGTTTTGCACAATACCTGGCCAGCGTTGCATCCGAGCATGTGGATGCCGGAGTTTTTGGAATGCTCTGTATGGATGGCAAGGTTCTGCAGTGCCATATCTATGCGCAGACCATCCGCTTCCATGGTCATGATGCCCGCATGGTGTTAATGGTCGATGTTACGGTGGCGCAGCAGGCTCGCCTGGCCTTGGAACGACATGAGCGCATGTATCGTGAGTTGCTACGGCAGCTTCCCACTCCCCTGTTGTTGTGTGCTGAAGACCAGATCACGTTGGCCAACCCAGCGGCCGCGGCCCTGCTGGGAAGCCGTGACGTGGCGCAGTTAATCGGGCAAAAGGTTGGGCGGTTTTTTGAGGCATCGGCCCTGGCGACCTGCCACGAGCTGCGTGAAGAGAACCGGTTCACCTTGAACAGCCGCATTCATCGTCTGGATGATAACGACAGCGACGGCGAGATATCCGTGGCCCGGTACCGGACGGTGGATTTTGATGGGTTTCAGATGTTGCTGCGGGACTTGGGTGCCGAGCGCAAGTTGCAAGCGGAGCAGATCGAACGTGAAGCTTTTTTCCGTTTATCCGCAGATGGGTTTTGCATCCTTGACACGGGGTTACGGATGATTCAGGTCAACGCCGCACTGGCTCGCCTACTTGGGGTAAATTCACTTGAAGTCTTGGAAGGCCGGCTTTTCCACGACGTGTTCGAGGATCAGAATGCGGCACCCTTGCGCAACTTGGTTGAGCATCTCGAGGTGGGGGCCGCAGTGACCGCATTCGAGTGCTGCATCAAGGGCAGCACCCCCGAAACCTGGGTCAACCTGGGCTTTACCCGACCTTATGCCGAGGCTTGTTATGTGGTAATGCGGGACATCACTCGCCAGCACCGTGCCGAAACCGAAGCCAGGTTGCTACAGCGTGCAGTGGAAGCGGCGAACAACGGCATTGTGCTGATGAAAGCGGGTGCAGACGATTCGCCCCTGGTATATGTTAACCCAGCCTTCACCCGGTTCACCGGCTATCAGGCTCATGAAGTGCTGGGTCGTAATCTGCGCTTCCTCAACCGGAACGACCAGGACCAGCCGGGGCTGGATATTCTGCGCAAGGCCTATTCCGAACAACGGTCGGCAGGTGCCGAGTGTCGCAGCTATCGCAAGAACGGCACCTTGTTCTGGAATCGCGTATATATCTCCCCGGTACGGGATGCTGAGGGTAATTTGACCCACTGGGTTGGAGTACAGCAGGACATTACTGAAGAGCGTGCCCGCAAAGAACAGCTTAATCGCCAAGCACATACTGATGATCTGACCGGTCTGCCCAATCGCCGCGAGATGTTGCGACATATGCGTGAGCGGCTGCCCGGCGAGCCTCTGGCTCTGGTGCAAATGGATATCGATCAGTTCAAGCTGATCAACGATGCCTTTGGCCATGCCGCAGGTGATGAGGTCTTGCAGCTTTTGGCCAAGCGCCTGCAGGAGAATCTGCCCGATGAGGCCACCCTCGCGCGCTTCGGTGGTGATGAGTTTATGATCCTGGTTGCACGTGCCGGTAACACCCTGGAGCAGGTGGTGAAGGTCGCTCGGGCCACGATTCGACAACCCATCGAATTGCAGAATATGCCCCAGCATCTGACTCCAAGTCTGGGTGTAGCCCTGGCGCCCGAGCATGGGCGGGATGCAGAAACCCTACTGCGTAATGCTGATGCGGCGATGTATGAAGCCAAGAAGCAGGGCCGCAACCAGGTCATATATTACAGCGAAGAGTTACGTGGTGCGGCCTATAGCCGGCTGCAGGTTAATTCCCGTTTGCGCGGTGTGGATTTAAACCAAGAACTGACTCTGTACTATCAGACCGTGCATAACGGACGAGATGGCCAAATCGTAGGTGCCGAGATGCTGTTGCGCTGGCCAACCGGTCCGAATGGCCTGCGCCAGCCTGCGGTGCTGGTACCCCTGCTGGAAGAAACCGGACTGATTCTGCCAGTGGGGCGTTGGGTTCTGGCTGAGGCGTGCAAAACCCATGCCCGACTGCAACGACTGGCTCCGGGTTGTCGGGTAGCCGTCAATGTCAGCGCCCAGCAGTTCAAACATGCCGATCTGGTACTTGACCTGAGTGCCGCCCTGGCCGGCAGCGGTGTGGATCCGGCACTACTTGATCTGGAATTAACCGAAAGTGCCTTGCTAATCGATCCACACAAGGTCGAAATCGTACTCAATCAGATCAAGGAATTAGGTGTCTCCATTGTCATCGACGACTTTGGTACCGGCTATTCCAGTCTGGCCTATCTGCATCGTCTGTCCGTGGACAAATTGAAGATTGACCAGTCCTTCGTACGGGATCTGCTGGTCGATCCTGATGATGCCATGATTTGCAGTACGATCATCACCCTGGCGCATAATCTGGGCTTGGGGTTGATTGCCGAAGGCGTGGAAACCGAAGCACAGCGTGACTGGTTACTGGCGCACGGATGTGAAGTGATGCAGGGATATCTGTTTGCGCGACCGCAGCCGATCGAAGACCTGTCTTAGGAGCCTGTCGGACTTGGAAAAAATCGACTGCGGCAGTGGAAAATCGGTCTATTTTTTCGCTCTTTATCGTTAAATAGAACCATTATTCGCCTCAAAATATCAAAAAACTGCCTTCGATTTTTCAGCCGCCTCGCTACGATTCCCCAAGTCCGACAGGTTCCTAGTGTCGTGTTTTATAAACAGTGAGCCATTTCATGCTGAGGTTGTTCAAGCCG
>CAJXGK010000105.1 GCA_913053815.1 uncultured Rhodanobacteraceae bacterium | reverse complement strand
GAGCCTCGCCAAACGGGCCGTAATAGTGCTGGATGTATCGCGCACCACCTGACGCGGTGGCGACGCTCCCCAGGGCAGTGATCGACGCAACGGCCCCAGCACGATCAGGATGACTACAACAACCAAACCGGCTAGAACCAAGCCCTGATAGTTGCTGGCAAGGCCCGTGGAGACCATGATCAGCAAGGCCAGCAATAGCAGCAGAGACCATCCGCTGAGAATCAGGCTAACGGTGTCGCGGGGCATGGTACGCATTGGTGAATTCCGTTTAGCCCTGTCGAGGGAAGGCGTAATTCAGTGTATTACCAGCTTCCTGAATATAGCTGCCTTGCAGGTAATCGACCCCCGCACTGTAAAAGGCCGCGGCCATGCCCGCGTTGTCGACTCGTGGCCCGATGACCTTGACGTCGTGGGCATGGGCTAATTCGGCCAAAGTGTCAGTATCCGGGCTGTCAGCCAGTTCAGGCACCAAGTACAGGTATTTAGGCGTGCAGGCGTCAAGCAGTGTCCGCGCCAGTTTAAGATCATGGATTTGGCTCAGAGCGAGGCATACCCCCTGGGAACGTAGGTCGGCGGCGAGGTGGGCCAAGCGGGAAACTCCTGAGCTCACCTCGGTGGCACGATATTCCAGAACTAGCGATGACTCAGGGATATGGGCGTTGAGTAAGTGTGCTTGTAGTGTGCTGTTACTCCATACTTTGCCGATTACCGCAAAGCTCTGTGATACGAATAAGCGTAATTCCGTACCCATCTGCTGGTGTGCAGCGATAATCGAAATAGCCTGCTTCAGTACCCACCGATCAACGGCATCGAGCAGCTTAGCGGTTTTGGCTTGGGGAATCAGTTCGACCGCAGAATGAATGTAACCCTGCTTGTCACGTAGCCGCAACAGAGTTTGGTATTGGATTTCGAGAGGCGCCTCACCAACCGGAACCAACGGCTGAAACACTAGATGAAAGGCCTCGTTGTCAAGGGCTGTACGCAGGGTATCGCCAAAATCGGCTGAATTTTTCCCAACCAACTGTTCGCTATAGGCAATCGCCATGCTTCCTTGCTGGTGGGCAAGTTCAAGGGCCTGCTTGCAACGCTCAAATAGTTTGGCCGGATCGGGGTTACCCGTATCTAGGCTGCAGATTCCGACACTAAGATACAGAGCACGCTTGCCGGTGGCCCCAAAACGATGCAGGGTAAAGGCCTGGATTAATTCGCAGGCCCACTCAGTTAGTTGGGTTACATGGCGATCCTCGGCAAGCAACAGCATGGCAGATTGACCGAATGGAGCGATGTAATCACCCGAATCCAGTCGCTCAGCGAGCCAGTGCGAAGCTTCTTGGACCAGTCGGTCTAGTCCCGACAAACCGAGTTCCTGACGCAGCGCGCTGAGGTGGTCGAATTCGAACAGTCCAAGGCTGCCCAGGGGCACGGCCCCTGAAGGGGCCGCTAGGCGCTGGTGTAGACGATCAAGCAAGGTGTTGCGATCGCATAACCCACCCGTGCCGGCGAAGGGCTTTTGGCTGTGCTGCCGGGTACTGAGACGGGTGCGGCGGATACATCTGGAGATGGCCGAAATCAAATGCTGGGGCCGAACCGGTTTGGTAATGAAATCGTCGCCACCCACTGCAAGTGCGGCGAAGCGGTGATCATTGTCCTGGTCACCGGACAAGAACACGATCGGAGTCGTCATGTAGTCTTCACGCTCACGGATTAGCCGGGTCAGTTCGAGCCCATCGGCTCCGGGCATGTGGACATCCATAAGAATTAGATCGGGCCGAAACTGGTCCAGTTCATCCAGGGAATTGAGTGCATCGGTCACTACCCGGATCTGCATACCAGCTCGGCGCAGAATGGCTTCAGCAAAGGCGGCTTGGGGGGCATCATCATCAATGACCAGCACCCGGAAGGCCTTTTCTTTGCGGGCTTCGAGCATGGCTTTGGTTTGCGTGGCAATGACCTGGGCGCCCAAGGTACGGGAAATAGCGTGGTCGGCTCCGGCCTGCAGCGCATCAAGACGCGCGCTCAGGCCTTCCTGGTCGAGAATCACCAACAGTGACACATCGTGATGGGTGTCAATTCGCATTGCCCGCAGCTTTTCGGACAGATCAGTAAGCTGAGGTCGCGTCGAGGTTCCGAGTAGGATTAGTTCTGGAGGGTGCGTACCTTGCAGCATAGCCAGCGCTGTTGCTGCTTGGTCCACATGACAACAGGAAACACCGTCTTGCGTATAAAGTATTTCAAGTTCCTGCAACAGTCCATCTTCACCGACCAGAAGCAGGCTGGAAAGACCGGCCACGTTTTTATTCGCGGGAGAAGGACCAATGCTTGTGTCGGCCGTTTTTGGAGTGGCAGCGGACCCGGCCGGATCGATGAGTATAGGCATAACTTATTCTACTGTGCGCACATCAATCGGCACAGTTTGTTGCACTCTACCGGCGTCTGACAGAGTTTAAAATTGAATGATGGCTTCCTGCTTGATGGCGTGGGATTTAGCAAAATCGCTATGGGAGCCTTGCACACTACCTGGCAGGCTTCTGCCTGCAGCCAAGGGGTCAGGGATGGGGCTAAGAGCTTCAAGCTGGATAGCTGGCTCGATCTAGTCATAGTGCCACACCGTACCAGCGAGTATTGTGTGAATTTTGCAGACGGCGCGTGGCCTTGATGTTTCAGCGACAGCATAGCTAGCTAGGTACGTATACGCTATAACGTAATAGGCAGAGGTTGCGCTATAGCTTGAGGAAGACCGCATGCAAGTTTTCACTACCTATCTATGGGGTGATGATATTTAAGCCGATATGCTTTTCCATGTTACGATCCATTACTCAGCGCACGCCGAGCAGCCTGCCGAATCTGGACACTTGCCCAGTGCTGTCTTTCGGGGCGTTCTCAGAAGCTTGTCAGCAGGTCGCAGGCCGTTCGCCCTTTTTCCGTTCAGGAACCCACTGGCGCCGCTGAATCGTCTATAGTCCAGCAGCTTGCTACAGGTGCTGGATCACGACCAATAATACGATACCAGCCAGGAGCACGGAGGGAATCTCGTTGAACAACCGCAGTTGGACGCTACTCCAATTGCAGGCGTCACGGGCGAATCGGTTCTTCAGCCATACCAGCCAAAAATGGTAGCCAATCAGCAAGGCTACCAGTACCAGTTTGGCATGCAGCCAGCCCTGCATGAAATAACCGGGGGCATGAAGCATGAACCAACTGAGTAGGGCCAGACCGAAAGTGATGGCCAAGATCCCTCCGATATGGGTCATAATCATAAGTTTCCTTTCCATGATCTTCAATTGGGCACGCACTGCAGGCTCGGTGGTCTCTATGTGATAGATGAACAACCTGGGCAGGTAGAACAGCCCGGCGAACCAGGCAACAACGAAGATGATGTGTAATGCCTTCAGCCAAAGCATGGAAGAACCTTATTGATGAAAAACCGCCATTGCCTGAGCATGCGCCTTGACCCGTATCCCCGGGCAAGGTTATAACCAGAAATAGCCTATAAAACACCTATCATGCCCGCTCATCCGATTCCACGCCACATTATCCGACCTTCCGCCCCATCCCGTGGCAGGTGGCTGGTCATCATCGTCCTTTGGCTGCTTACTTTGGCCCTGGCCTGGAATCTTGGGGGGCGTTGGGTACCACAGCCGGCGACCACGCCCGACTCCGCCAAGCTGTCCGCCGACCGGGCCATGCAGAAATTTCAGCAACAGTTGGCGATGTTGCAACAGGCACGACGAGTCAATCAGATTGCTATCAAGTCCCTGCGCAGCACCCTGCTCGAACGGGATGGGGAGATCGAGAATCTGCGCTCGGATGTGGCGTTTTATTCGCGTTTGGTGGGGGGGGATGCGCACCGTACCGGTCTCGGGGTGCTGGCTCTGCGTATGCAGCCCATGGAAAAAACCGCGGGTTATACCTTTACTGTTACCCTGACCCAGGCAGCGAAAAGGGATCCCGGTAGCCGCGGACGACTCTCGCTCTCAGTCGAAGGGATTCAGGTTGGCAAGCCGGTAGTACTGAATTGGGCCCATCTGGCACCATCTGAACAGAGCAGAGGACTGCCCTTTGCGTTCAAATACTTTCAACAGGTTCGTGGCATGCTTGTCCTGCCCCCCGGTTTTGTGCCCAGCCGGGTACGGGTAAGACTGGTGCCCAAGCGTGGCCAACCCAGTGAGTGGGCATTTGCCTGGGCTAAGATACTTGTATCGACGAGGTAACCATCATGTTCCGCAAACGTAGTTATGCCTCCGCCACGACCAGTCTTGTCGCGCCGGGAACCCGAGTCAGTGGTGATGTGAATTTCACCGGTACCCTGCATGTTTGCGGGAGTATTGAAGGTTCGATTTCGGTCAGCGATGGATGTGAAGGGATGGTCGTGTTGAGCGCTGAAGGAACGGTAACCGGAACGATCTCCGTGCCGGTGGTGGCCATTGACGGCCATGTTGTCGGGGACATTCACGCCACGGAGCGGCTGGAACTCGCAGCCCAGGCACGGATTGAAGGGGATGTGTACTATCGTAGTCTGGAAATGGCTGCCGGTGCTCAGGTCAATGGCCGGATGGTGCATTGTGAGGAAACCCCCAAGCGGCTGAGTGGTCCTCAAACTGAACCCCCACTCAGCCGGGACCTTGAAACCGGGGCCGCTGCCCTGAAGTGAGTTGCTATGAATACTATCGATATGCCTGGGGCTGCGCCTGATTATCGTCACGTCGAAGTGCCGCTGGTATTTACCGCTGCAGCGGCCGGAAAAGTACGTGAATTGATCGAAGAGGAAAACAACCACGAGCTCAAGTTGCGTGTGTATATCAATGGCGGTGGTTGTTCGGGATTCCAATATGGTTTCAGCTTTGAGGAAACTCAGGCTGAAGATGATCTGGCGGTGGTCCGTGATGGGGTGACTTTGCTGATCGACCCCCTCTCGCTGCAATATCTGGCCGGGGCTGAAATCGACTATCGCGAGAGTCTGGGTGGGGCTCAGTTTGTGATCCGCAATCCGAATGCCCAGACCACCTGCGGTTGTGGATCTTCGTTCTCAGTCTGACCTTCCGTGAATGCGATGCAAGGTTAGTGCAAAACCGAGCAGTTTCATGAGCTCGGCACACGCTGTGAAGTACAGGGCGTATAGAGAGCGGATAACACCAAAAGGCTCGTCATCCCCGGTGGAGTGCAATGCTATTTTCACCATCCCGGGCGGAACACAATGCTTTTTCTGTCATCCCGGGCGTAGACCCGGGATCCAGAATGGGTGTCTACAGTAAGCAAACTAGCTACACGTCCCTGGAAGCCGGCAACAGGAACGCCCTGAGTGTCAACATGAGTCCCTCCATAGCGGGAGCCCCTGCAGCAAGTTGTCCGCGCAAGGCTGTCTCTGAACAAAACGGTTCAAACAAGGTGAAGCACTACGCTAGAAATAAACCGTCTCGATGGATGCGGTTCGTGCCTCACCCCACCCTACAGGCTACCGGTCACACTAAGTCGGCGTGACTCATACCAACCAGCTTCCAGGATTTTCGGGCCGGTTCAGTCTATGGTGGACGCGCTGCACAAGCAGGCCCCCCATCGGCAGCGATGTGATCTGCGGTTACAATAAAGCTCATTGAGTACGGAGTTGGTATGGCCCTGAAACTGCTCGCAATCCTGATTGCCCTGGCTTTGCTCGGGGCCATTCCACGGCTGGCCCGGTACCGTCGTTTTGAATGGTTGGCGGCGGCCTTGAAGCTGCTGGGACATGGCCTGCCGGGGGCCATTCTGGTCGTGTTCTTGCCGGCTCTACTTGCCGCAGCGATCGGTTATAGCCTGCATCTGTCGTGGGTCGGGGTACTCTGGCTGATTTATGCGGTGGCTCTGCTGATCTGGACTCTAGGGCCCCGTGAACTGGAAACGGACCTTGAATCCATCTTCAATGCCGCCGATGAGACCTCGCGCGTGGTTGCCGCTCAGGTGCTGAAAGCTGACCCGGCAGGTGCGGATTTGCCTTGGCAGGCCCAAGCGCTGGTGGGGGCGGGGGTCACGGCGGCTCTACAGCGTCGGTTTGCCCTGCTGTTCTGGTTTTTTGTTTTGGGTCCGGGTGGCGCAGTGGCCTATCGTTTAATCCGATTGTGTGTTGCAACGGCCGGGATCGAGGCTGGGTTGGAGAACGGCTTGCGGGCTAAACTGGGACGGCTGGCTGATGCGCTCGACTGGGCTCCAGCGCATCTGATGGTGCTGGCGATGGCCTTGGTGTCGAATTTTGATGCGGTGCTCGGAACCTGGCGACGTTGGCATGCCCAGAATGGCCATACCTGGTTTGGATTTAACGCAGATTTCTTGCCGGCGATCGCCAGCGTGGGGGTCAATGCCGATGTCGAAGCAGGCGATGGTTATGCTGAAGATTTATGCGATGTGCCGGGGGAACTTGAGGATCTCGGCCATATTCTGAATCGGGTGCTAGTCGTTTGGCTGGCGTTTGCCGCGTTGCTGGTTATGGGAGGCTGGTTAACCTGAGCGGTGGTCTTATTCATCGCGGTACAGCTTCACGGCTGGCTGCAAGTGGACTCTAGGAGCCTGTTGGACTTGGGAAGAATCGACTGCGGCAGTGGAAAATTGGTCCATTTTTT
>CAJXGK010000104.1 GCA_913053815.1 uncultured Rhodanobacteraceae bacterium | reverse complement strand
GCTTCCAGAGGAATGGCGCAGAGTCCAGCCGGAACACTTCGACGCCGGCATTAGCCAGGTACAGAAGGGCCTTGGTAATTTCCAGGAAAACTTGGGGATTGGCGTAGTTCAGATCCCATTGGTAGGGATAGAACGTGGTCCATACCCAGCCACCGACTTCGTGGTGCCGGGTAAAGTTGCCGGGGACGGTCTGCGGAAATACTTCGATAGCGGTTCGATCGTAGCGGTCAGGCTGCTCGCGGTCAGGAAAGATCAAGAACCGTGCCCGGTAATCCTCATCACCTGAGGCAGCGGCTCGTGCCCAGGGGTGGCTATCCGCCACATGATTGAGTACGAAATCGGTGCACAGACTGATCCGGTGCCGGCGCAGATCGGTGCATAGTGTGCGCAGATCAGCCATGGTGCCCAGACGGGGTTCGATTTCTGTGAAGTTTTCCACGGCAAACCCGCCGTCGTTCTCACCTGGACGCATACGTAGAAACGGCAACAGGTGCAGATAGTTCACCCCCAGTGAGCGTAGATAATCGCTGCGTTCACGAATGCCATTGAGCGTGCCGCCGAAGCGATCCACATAGGCGCTGTAGCCGAGTAGGCGATCATGCAGGAACCAGTCGGGACGATCCTCGCGTTCAAGGTCGAGCCGCAACAGGTCTGCGGGTCGTTCGGACATTCTTTGGGCCACCGCTTGCATCAACGTGCGCAGGAACGCGGTGAATTCAGGCTGCCCGCCGTACAGGTTCGTGAGCGCCGCGCAAAGGTTGTGTCCGACTCGTCCGAAACGAGCTGTGGCGGTATCCCGCGCTGCCGAAGGCAGCGAGGCCAACAAGGCATCATGTCCCAGCTCGTGCGTGGCTGAGTCTGCGGAGATAGTCAGACGTGGTTTTGAAAGATGATTCACGGGTAACCGGTGTTGTTGCTCAACCAGTAGACTCCGGGCCGCCAATGTGGCGGCCCGGTAATGGCTACGTGCCCTTCTCCAGAGAAATATCTCAGAGGAAGTTGTAGCGCAGGTTCACCCACACTGTCCGTGGGAGAATGGATCGAGCTGTGTTTAAACCATTAGCCTGCACAGATCCAGGGCTTTGGTCGACTTCGGTGAGACCCACGGTGTTGAAAACGTTGTTCGCCAGCAGTGAGACTATCGTTTGCTGGTTGATCTGGTATTGCACGAATACGTTGGTCTGGGTGAATCCCGGCATCATCAACCCGTTGGGTACACCCGCTGGCGCCTTGGTGGTGCCAATGATTGTTGCGCCGACGGTCAAGGGCAGGCTCGACCAGGTATAACTCGGACTGACCTGATAGATCCAGTGAGCCTGACGCTGTGGCGTATCACCCACATCGTTCGGGGTGATCTGGTCAGAGGTGATTCGTGAGATGGTGTAGGTTGCCCCGGCACGGACAGCCAGTCCGCCGTAATTGACCGAGCCTTCGAGTTCCACACCCTTGCCGGTGTAGTGTCGGCTGATCAACCCCAGGTTCTGGGTGACATCCTGGTTCTGATCCTGGGTCTTGGCATAGAACGCGGTCACGAACAAGCTGGTGTGGCGGGTGCTCCACTTCACGCCACCCTCGTATTGCTTGACGGTGTTGACCACGACCCCGTTCGCTGCGTTGCCATCCGCCAGGACGCCACCACCGAACAGTAGTCGGTCGGCATTGAAGCGCGCCCCATCACTGGCACGGGCAAAGAAGGCCAGATTAGTGCTGAACAGATAGTTGGCACCGACCGAATACTCAAGATGCGTCGCCGTGTAGTTGACCGGCATGGTCGCATTGTTGTTGACCACGGGAACGGATTGCTCTGGGACCTGGATAATCCCATCGTGGTTGACGTCTATCGCCGCTGTGCCAGTGGATCCTGCATACCAGCCATTGGCCCGCATACGGTCGAAACGCACGCCGGCGTCAAGGCGCCAGTTACCCGGCTCCCATGTTGTCGACAGATACGGTGCGGACATCGTGTAATGGATGTTGTACGAACGGGCGCAGCAGTTACCCCAGTAAGGTTCGCCATAGGCTGCCAGGCCGTTTTCGGTTAGCAGTTGTCCAGATGCGCTAGTCACGTTGAGCAGCTGCGCATCGTGTCCCTGTACCGTCTCCAGGTAGGTATTCCAGTGCCAGTCCTGGACGATGTTCTGCTTGGAACGGTAGTAGCCGAACAGCACGTCCACGGGCCCGGAAGCCGTGTCGTAGCTGTTCGATAAAGTGAGAATGTTGGCGGCATTGTCCATGTTCGGCAACGAGGTATTGAACAGGTGCACTCGCATGGCCAGGCCGTTGCCTGCCAAGGCGGCAGGATTGGTGATGACCATGCCCTTGTTCGGGCCGGTAGCGTAGCTGAGGGTTGCACCGGGACCGCCGATGGAGGTTGCCAGGTTTTGCGCCGTGTTGACTTCGGCCGGGTACGGTCCGACAAAGTCTCCGGAGTTCGAGGCGAATCGGAACTGTTCATGCAGTTTCCAGCCACCGGATAATGTGAAATTCCCTTCTCCGCCGATTGCCTTGACAATCGAATGGTAGCCATTGGCGAGATTGGTAACGACTGAATTGCCGTTGCTGTTGACGGAAAGATCCGACAACCAGTAGGGAGTCTGCAAGGTCCCGCTCTGGATACTGAATCCAGGAATGGCGCTGATACTCGGATTTCCATTGTTGCCGCGGATGTACATCGGCACCGGTAGGTATACCGGCTCCTTGTCGTTCAGGTACTGGAAGCTGAGGCGCAGGAAGCCACCGTTGATGTCGTGGGTGACGTTGCCCATCAACTGACCACCAGATTGCGCTGTGTAGCCGACGGGTTTTGGACCTTGGCCACTGTGCAGGAAACCCCCGATGTGAAAGCGGGAGCTGCTGGAAATCGGTCCACCGTAATCGAAATCGAGCCGTTGCGTATTGTAGTTACCGAGACCGTATGTCAGTCCGACACTGCCACCCTTTACCCTTCCAGTCTTGGTGATGAAGTTGATGACGGCCCCCGGGGCGTTGCTGGCAAAGACAGAGGATGAGCCTCCGCGCACTACCGTGACACGCTTGAGGTTGTAGTCGGGGCGCAGAAAGGTATCCGGTGTCGCGAAGGCGATGTCACCGAACTCTAGTACCGGCATGCCATTGATCTGCCACTGGACGAACTTCCCGCCGCCGGTGGTTTCAGGGAGACCACGTACCGAGATGTTGGCGTTACCCGCACCCCCCGACGCCTCAGCACGAATGCCGGGGATGTCACGGAGAATGCCGGCTGGCGTGGTTAGCCCCGAGCTGCTGATTTGCTGAGGACCAAGCGTACTGACTGAGATGCTTGATCCCATTTTGGTCACCGCGGCGGGTGAGGCGGTGACGATCACCTGGCTCAGGCTAACCGCCTTCTTGGGGATAGCCTGTTTGGTTTCGCTGGTTTTTTGCGGTGCCGGACCAGAGTTGTTAGCAGTCTGCTGAGCCAAGGCCGCCAAGGGTAGGCAAGCCAGCGATATGGCGATCGCCAAGGTATTTCTTTTCAGTGCATTCGATTTCATGAGGCCTCCGTTTGATAGGTAACCGGTCGCTGCCGGTCTTTTAACCATGCTCTGAGTAGCGGTCTTCCTAGCGTGGCATTCAGAACACTTGGTAACGCATGGGTTAAATCCCCCCGGGCGCAGAGTATACTTTCCATGGTTATGCAATCGATTGCAATCTGCACTGCAACATATATTTAAGATCTGCGGAGACCGTCTCCCCATGCACCGCTCAGCATGGCTGCAGACCAGGCCGTAGCCGACTTGGCCGCAAAAATGGATGGGGTGCGGAAAGTTTTGATGGTGCGAAGAGGCAGTTATAAATGCTGTGCCGCACGATAAAAAAGGGCGTTTTGGACCCCGTTTTTTCATGTAGGAGCCGTTGGTAATGATTCAAATGGGCTCTCTTGGCCGGTTCCGGGCTCAGGCTTACCAGGAATTTCAGTTGGATTGGCTGCTCTCGCGCACGATCAACTGGGTGGGCAGTACGACCGATTGCGGTCGTATGGTACCCGCCAGTTGTTGCAATAGAATATTGACCAGCATCTGGCCACCTTTTTCGAGTGGTTGTCGTACGGTGCTCAGGGAGGGGGGAAAGTACTCAGACAAGGCGATATCGTCGTAACCCACTACCGCCACGTTGCGGGGGATGGTCAGGCCATGCTTCCCCAGGGCGCCGATCACCGTCATGGCCAGCAGATCACTGCAGGCAAACACGGCATCGAAGCCATGCTTGTGGGAGAGCAGGTAGGTCACGATTTCCCGTACCCCTGCAGCGAGGAAGGGAGTCTTCACCAGCAACTCCGAAGGAGGCTGCAGACTGAATTGCTGATGGGCCTGTAGATAGCCTTGGTAACGCTGGGCAACTTCTGGGAAAGCAATATCGCCGAAGAAAGCAATTCTGCGTCGGCCGGATTGCAGGAGGTGTCCAGTCGCCAGCTTGCCCCCTTCGAAGTTGTCGCTGCCCACCGTGCAGTAGAGCTGCCGTGGTAACAGGGCACCCCATACCACCAGTGGGATGTTTTTTATTGCCAACTCATTGAGCTGGTCGTGATGATGCCATTGGCCAATCAGGATGATTCCTGCGACACGACCGGATTCGTACAGTTGCGCGGCCTCGGCCAGACGTTCGGCATCCACGCGCGACAGCAGCATATCGTAACCTTGATCAGTCAGGCTATCGGCCAGACTGCCGAGCATACTAAGAAAGAATGGATCGGAAATGTGTTGTCGGGCTGGGGTTTGGTAAGGTACCACCACGGCAATAGTTCGATTGTTGCCTGAGCGCAGGTTGCGTGCAGCAGTGTGTACCGTGTAGTTCAGAGAACGTGCGAGTTCCTCAATACGGATACGGGTCTCGGCGCTAATTAGGGGGCTGCCGTTAAGAGCCCGCGACACCGTCGAGGCGGATACTCCTGCGAGCCGGGCGATATCGACCATGTGCAAACGCCGTCGCGATCGAAGGCTGTGCGGCGTAGGGATGGGCGATACCTGGTCTTCGTTCATGGGCCTAAAAATCCATATTTAAACGTTCTGGGTACGACTGCGATACGGTATGACTATGTGGTAGCAGGCTTGGCACAGAGGATGGGGGTGGGTCATGGGGGTAGGCCTATAGTTTGATGTCCTGCCCCGACAGCCTGGTTGGCGACTGGGTACAGCAAAGTAGAATCTCACCTTACACCGGCAAATAACGATACTACATTTGTTTTTGATGCATTCGTTTGCATCGCCCTATTTGTAGCACGGTACCGATGTCAGACCCATGAAACATGGGTCTGACAAGCTGAATTTGTAACCTATAGGCTCGGTACCAGCAAAAGTGGGATTAAGTGCACAGGTAATCCTCCCCGCTTAGCCGTTCCCAAAAGTGGAGCTAGGCATGCTGGGTCGATGTCAGCAAGGCACCGTTGATGTACTCGGTTACCGTTGTCGCAGCGAATCGTCAGAGGTTGGCCCCGCCATTCGATGATCTGCTCCAGTGTGCGGGCGGATGACTCCCGTGGCGGGTAGGGAAAGATCCACCTCAACCCCAGCCCTTCGTGGTTAAAGCCGTCCAGGACATTAAACAGGCGGAAGCTGCGCCAAAGCCCATCTTGGTTGATGGCCATAGGCATGGCCAGTGGTTACGGCTGCTCGCGTACCTAAGGCTTGTTCGGTTTGATTCGCCGATTCAATGTACTCGGAACTGCGTCGAGTGGGGGTGTAAACCGGGGATTGCCCTGCTTCCGGAATTCGAAGCCACAGGTGCCTACCTTGGTGGTATATGGTTTCCAATGGAGCCCCGTCATACCCGGGCTGTTCCCTCTCTTGGTAAGCAAACAAAAGCAATGCTGATCCGATGGCTGTGCTGCTTTACGCCAACGTTAACACTTTTGTAAGTTGCGCAGACCCCCCGGTTTTACTAGGGTGATCGCGTACAGGACGTTTATGGGGAAACACATGGATCTAGGCAGCATGATGCGTAGCCCGCATTTAGCATGGGCCAGTGCGCTGGTGGTGCTGGTGTCGTGCACGGCGTCGGTACCACCTGCCCCGGTTGTTCCGCTGCCGATCAATGTCCACACCTCTTCACTATCACTGCGTGCCGACATTCGTGAATTGACACCTCAAAGTGTCAACTTAGTTGTGCGACTGTTCACCACTTCTATCCTCGCAAATATCAGCGTCACCGTCCATTCAGTGGATTCGCACCTGCATATTGCTCCCTCACGTTGTTTCTTCCGCGTGCTCTCGCCACCTACGGTACGTCACGCCAGTCGCCCACCGTACCCGCTGCCAGCGGTACCATTTTGCAGTGTCGTACTCAGAGCTCGTGATGGGGGCCCGTATCCGTTGACCCTGCGGGTCCGCAATGCGGCCGGTAGCGATCTGATTGTACCTGTCCATACCGTTGTCGTTATTCAAGGAGGATCGTCATGAATCGAATTTCATTCTGGGCTACCGTTGCCATCATGGGCCTGACTGCCGCCGTTGCGATAGCGGCTACCAGTCCGCAACCCATTGCAAAGCATCAGCATGAGGCCGCCAGATACCGGCAGCGGTTGCTGACCGGCCCCAATGGACAGTTTGACGGTCGCCAGTACCAGAATGCTCTACGGGC
>CAJXGK010000103.1 GCA_913053815.1 uncultured Rhodanobacteraceae bacterium | reverse complement strand
TTTGGGGACGCGGAAACCCAATGCAAGGCGCTCCTTTCCCTCGATGCGCCCTTGGCCATTCCGGCTTACGAGCATTGCATCAAGGCCAGCCACCTGTTTAATTTATTGGATGCGCGCGGGGTCATTTCGGTAACCGAGAGGGCCGCCTACATCGCCCGCGTCCGCGCCCTTGCCAAAGGTTGCTGCCAGGCCTGGCTGGCCGTAAGAACGAAAGAGGAGGCCTAGGGCCATGGCCGAACTCCTTCTTGAAATATTGTCCGAAGAAATTCCCGCCCGCATGCAGGCCCGCGCCGCCGCCGATTTAAAACGGCTGGTGACGCAAGGCCTTAAAGACGCCGGGCTTGAATTCACCAAGGCCGAAGCCTTCACGACCCCGCGTCGTCTGGTCTTGGTGGTGGACGGGTTGCCCGAAAAACAGCCCGACGTTTCCGAGGAACGCAAGGGCCCGCGCGTAGATGCGCCCGACCAAGCGATCAAAGGCTTTAAGGGGTCGCTGCCCGATAGCGCAAAAATCGAACAGCGCGAGATCAAGGGAAAGACTTCCTGGTTCGCCGTTATGGAGAAGAAAGGACGGCCCCTGGCCGAGGTTCTCATCGGCCTTATACAAAATGCCGTCAACACTTTCCCCTGGCCGAAGTCCATGAAGTGGATCGAAGGGGAGGATTTTAAATGGGTTCGCCCAATCCAAGGGGTCTTATGCCTGTTTGACGGCGAAGCCGTGAAGATCGGCCTTGACCAGGCATGGAAGGAAAAGGTCGCCACGGTCACTTGCGGCCACCGTTTCCTGGCTCCGGAACCCTTTGAGGTTAAAGACTTTGCCGACTACCAAGAGAAACTCCGCGCCGCCAAAGTGATGCTGGACGCCGCTGAGCGTAAGGCGCTGATAAGCGAACAGGCCGCCAAACTGGCCGAGGCCGAGGGATTGACCGTGAAACCCGACGAAGGCCTGCTGGCCGAGGTCGCCGGGCTGGTCGAATGGCCGGTGGTGCGGATGGGGCGGATAGACGACGCCTTCATGGACGTTCCCGGCGAAGTCCTGGCCACGGCCATGCGCAAGCACCAGAAATATTTTTCCTGCCTGGACGGGGGTGGAAACCTGGCCAACCGTTTTATCGTGGTCACCAACATTGAGGCTTCGGACGGCGGGGCCGCCATCGTGGCGGGCAACGAGCGCGTCCTGCGCGCGCGCCTATCGGACGCCAAGTATTTCTGGGACCAGGACCGCAAACGCTCGCTGGCGTCGCGCGCCCCGGAATTAAGCCAGATCGTCTTCCACGCCAAGCTTGGAAATTTAGATGAAAAGGCCGACCGGGTTCAGGCGCTGGCCACCGAGATCGCCGCTTACGTTCCCGGCGCCGATAGGGACAAGGTGCGCTCCGCGGCCCGTCTCGCCAAGGCCGACCTGACGTCGAATATGGTCGGCGAGTTCCCGGAACTCCAAGGCGTCATGGGCCGTTATTACGCGCTGGCCGATGGGGAAAACGCTGAAGTCGCCGAGGCCATCGCCGAGCATTACGGCCCGCTCGGGCCCAACGACGCCTGCCCGTCCGCGCCGGTTGGCGTTTGCGTCGCGCTTGCCGATAAGATCGACACCCTGGCCGGGTTCTGGTCCATCGATGAAAAACCGACCGGTTCGAAAGACCCCTTCGCCCTTCGCCGGGCCGCCTTGGGGGTCATTCGGCTGATACTCGAAAACGATCTGCGGATTCCCTTGGCCGGTATTTTCGAGAAATCAAAGGCCGGGGTCGGAAAGGATTTGCTTTCTTTCTTCGCCGACCGCCTGAAGGTCTACCTGAAGGAAAAAGGCGTCCGCCACGATCATGTGGACGCGGTCTTCGCGCTTGGCGGCGAGGACGATCTGGTCCGCCTCTTGTCACGGCTCGATGCGCTCGCCACCTTTATAGGAAGCGAAGACGGCGGTTCCCTGTTGACCGCGTACCGGCGCGCCGCCAATATTCTCCGCATCGAGGAGAAAAAAGACGGCGAGAGTTATGCGGGTTCGACCGATCCGGAGTTGCTCGCAGAGGCGGAGGAAATAGCCCTCTACAGGGCGATCGAGACCTCCAAGCCCGCCATCGAGGCGGCCCTGAGTAAGGAAAGGTTCGACGAGGCCATGGCTGAATTATCGAAACTGAGGGCCCCTGTGGATGCTTTTTTCGACCATGTAACGGTAAATTGCGACGAGGCCGATAGGCGCCGAAACAGGCTGAGGCTGCTGTCTGAAATCCGCTCGAACATGGATGCGGTCGCCGATTTCTCCCGGATCGAGGGCGGAGAGAGGTGACCCAGTGGATCTATACCTTCGGCGCTGGCAAGGCCGAAGGAAACGCCGGGATGAAAAACCTGCTCGGTGGAAAAGGGGCTAATTTAGCCGAGATGAGCGGCTTGGGCCTGAGCGTGCACATAGCGGGATACCGATGCCATGCCCCCCTGCTGCCAGATTGCCACGAAAGTCCGAGCCACTGGGTACGCGAGCCAAAGCGTAGGGGATGGGTACGCCATCAATGACCAGGATGCGCTTGTCACCTTGACGGATTTCTGGAATGAAGCGTTGGGCTAGAGCAAGATGCTGGTCTTCGCCCACCAGACTTTCTAGAATCACGTTGAGGTTGGGATCGTTAGCGCTGGAGCGGAAAATACGACGCCCCCCCATGCCATCCAATGGTTTGAGTACAATTTCGCCATGCTCCTTAGCAAAGTTGCGTAAGTCCTTCCGGGACCGGGATACCTGGGTCGGTACGCAGCATTGTGGAAATTGCAAGGCATAGAGCTTTTCGTTGCAGTCTCGCAAAGCTTGGGGGGGGTTGACGACCCGCAGGCCATTGCGTTCGGCTTGCTCCAGAACGATCGTGTCATAGAGATATTCAGCTTCGAAGGGGGGGTCGGTACGGATCAGCAACATGTCCATAGAGGTCAGTTCTTGCCACACAGCGTCATCCCGTTCATACCATCGAGTAGGGTCGTCGAATACCCGGAGTGGGGCCAATCGTGCCCACGGTACCCCTTGGCGCAGTGCCAACCCGCGTGACATCACATAATGTAATAGGTAGTTGCGCCGTTGTGCTTCAAGCAGCATGGCAAGGGTGGAATCTTTATGAACCTTGACTTTTTCAATGGGGTCCATCAGTACGGCTAGCTTGGTTGGCATGTCTATCTCCAGGCCACAAAGGTGGGATAGGGGCGCATCTCAGTTGAGATAGAATCTTTACCGACAATGACTTGTATGCTCAACTTGACACAACTCCTAAACAATGGTTAAACAACATATTGAAAAGACCTGTTATCCGAATTCCGGAGTGTGGCCGGATCGGCACGAGGGTTGCTACAAGAGTCAGTGCCGCCGCAGCGACCCTGACACGGCGGGGGTGATAAGTGAAAGAAGTTAACAATAGCGGCGCTCCGGATGGACTGCGAGTGATGGTGATCGATGACTCTAAGACGATTCGTCGTACCGCTGAAACCTTACTCAAGAAGGAAGGCTACAAAGTGGTGACGGCAGTAGATGGCTTCGAGGCGTTGGCAAAGATTGCCGATATGCTGCCTAATATCATTTTTGTGGACATCATGATGCCGCGGCTGGACGGCTACCAGACCTGCGCACTTATCAAGAATAACCCCAATTTCAAAGCGACCCCGGTCATCATGTTGTCTTCGAAGGATGGCTTGTTCGACAAGGCCCGAGGACGGATCTGTGGTTCAGATCAGTATCTGACCAAACCCTTCACTCGCGACGAACTTTTGGCTGCAATCCGCCGTCATGCGGATGTGCAAAAACACTGATACAAGCGAAATCATGGCACATATTCTCATTATCGACGATTCACCCACGGATATTCGCGTTTTTACCTCCCTTCTGGAGAAGGCGGGTCACCGTGTGTCCAGTGCAACCAGTGCTGAGGAGGGCATCGAGGCGGTCAAGCAGGTTCGTCCTGACCTCGTCATCATGGATGTGATCATGCCCGGTATGAATGGTTTCCAGGCGACTCGTATGCTAACCCGCGATCCGGAAACCGAGCGGATCCCCGTCCTGATCATTACGACCAAATCGATGGAAACCGACCGGGTATGGGGCTTACGCCAAGGAGCCAAGGACTTCCTGACCAAACCGGTAGGCGAAAAGCAATTGCTGGCCAGGATCGGCATACTGTTGAGTGGGCAATCATGATAGCGGCATCCAATGGCTGAAGCGGCTCTCCCCTATGACCTGTTGGCTGAATATGAGCGCCAGAGTCTGGCGCATGATCCAGGGGTGCCCGAGCAGATTGAAACACCTGGACTCTGGCGGGGTATCGGGTTTCGGCTGGGGTCTTACTATTTTGTGAGTGATATTTCCGAAGTTAGCGAGATTCTCACCCCCTTGCCGATGGCGGACGTACCGGGCACTCTGCCATGGCTGCTTGGGGTGACCAATTTACGAGGTAATCTGGTGCCGGTCGTGGATCTGGGCCACTTTCTGTTCAATGAGGTAACCCGGAGCACGCCTCGAACGCGCCTGCTGGTGGTTTATCAGCCTGGTGGTAACGTTGGCTTGCTGGTCGATGAAATCTCCGGTCTGCAAACCCTGACGCTGGAGCAGCGGGAGCACGCTGAGGGTGAGGCCCACCTCAAGTTACGACGATTTGTGGAAGAAAATATCACTTTGGGCGACAAACGTCTTGGCGTATTTAGCATGACACGGCTGACGCGAGCGTCCGACTTTTTGCAGGCGGCCGTATGAGCGGGTTAGCTGGATTTTTACGAGGTGAAGCATGAGTGCGAGGAGTGGAGCTATCAGGAAAGAGCGCAGCTATACAGGGTTGATCGTTCTTCTATTACTTGCTATTGCGATTGCGGTGGTGGATTTCGGTTGGTTGACAATTAACAACAAGCATGAGCGCGATGCCTCCAACCTGACTACTCAGGTTCAGGTTTTGTCGCAGTCGACAGCAAAGTTTGCGTTGGAGGCAGCGGGCGGCAATATCGATGCTTTCAAGGAACTCAGTGCAACACGGAATACGCTTGACACCCTGGTTCACTACCTGAATCAGGGTGACCTGAACGCCGGGATGCCCGGCTATGCCGATGCAGCCAGTGGTATGGGAGCAGCGATTACTAATTTGAACAAGACCTGGGCACAGCTGGATGGCGATATCAGCAAGATTCTCCGCAACCAGAGTTTGGTACTTGACTCACGGCAGCAGGCGAACACCTTTGCGCGAACCGTCCCGCTACTTAACTCGAGCATGGATCAGGTGGCAAGCATCGTCAAACAGGGGGGGACGAATGCCGGGGAAACCTACACGGTTGCCAATCAGATGTTGCTCGGTGACCGCATGATCCGTAGAGCATTGGAAGTTCAGGGGGCCGGTGAAGGAGCACAAACTGCCGCCGATGGTTTATCGCGTGATGCGCAACTATACGGTGCCGTCCTGAGTGGATTGCTGAAAGGCAACAATGAGGTGGGTGTCCAGGCTTTGAGCAACCGTAATGCGCAGCATATTCTCAAACAGGTGCAGAGGCATTGGATGAGCATCAACACGCCGTTGAACAAGCTATTGGCAGCGGCACCTACGTTGGTCGAGGTTAAGCTAGCCGCCAATCAGGCTTCGGTCGATTCACAGTCTGTGTTACTCAGCGCCAGCAATGTTGCGAAGAAGCTGGATAGTTTGCCGATCAAGCGATTGTTCCCGAATGTATGGTGGGGAGTGGGGGGGGCGGCCTTCGCAGTACTGTTTTCCCTGATGCTGGTTGTTGCCCAATCCAGGCAGCAGAAGCGCCGCTACGAAGGTACGGCAGAACTTAATCAGCGCAACCAGGAAGCGATTCTGCGACTGCTTGACGAAATGGGGTCATTGGCCGAAGGCGATCTGACCGTTCGGGCGACCGTCACCGAGGATATCACCGGAGCCATTGCCGATTCCGTCAATTTTGCGGTGGAAGCCTTGCGCAGTTTGGTATCTACCATTAATGAAACCGCAGTGCAGGTTTCAGCTGCGGCCCAGGAAACCCAGGCTACCGCCATGCAGCTTGCCGAAGCATCCGAACATCAGGCTCAACAGATCACCTCCGCTTCGGCGGCGATCAACGAGATGGCGGTATCCATTGACGAGGTATCGAAGAATTCAACCGAGTCGGCTGAAGTGGCCCAGCGTTCAGTGCAGATTGCCGGCAATGGTGCTGCAATCGTCCGCCAGACTATTGAAGGCATGGACTCAATCCGTGACCAGATTCAGGAAACATCCAAGCGCATTAAGCGCCTCGGCGAATCTTCCCAGGAGATTGGCTCCATCGTGGAATTGATTAATGATATTGCTGAACAAACCAATATTCTTGCCTTGAATGCATCCATCCAGGCGGCTTCGGCGGGGGAGGCAGGACGTGGGTTCGCGGTCGTCGCGGATGAGGTGCAGCGCCTGGCTGAACGCTCCGCAGGCGCCACCAAACGTATTGAAACGCTGGTGCAAACCATTCAGTCTGATACCAACGAAGCGGTGAGCTCCATGGAACAGACCACGGCGGAAGTGGTTTCAGGCGCACGTCGGGCCGAAGAAGCCGGTTCGGCCCTTGGTGAGATCGAAAAGGTTTCGAATGATCTGGCTGATCTGATTCAAAATATTTCTGAGGCGGCCCGCCAGCAGTCGACAGCG
>CAJXGK010000102.1 GCA_913053815.1 uncultured Rhodanobacteraceae bacterium | reverse complement strand
GTCAGGCCGCTGGCGAGCCGAAACGTAGCCAAGCGATCGCCGGGCGTCTGATTCATTCCCTGGTCCGGCTTGTAGGTACCCTGGGCTACACGAATCTCGGTGACGGCGCCACCCGACTCGGAAGCGGCAGCCAGGGCGTCCTGAAGATAGACAAACGGAACAGACCAGCTTGATCCGTCGCCACCGCTCGGGGCGCTCGCGTCGACATGCAGTGTGGACAACCCCGTCGCCGCGGCAGTCTGCGGGTTCATCCGCGCAACGACGACACCACTGCCCTCCCCCCGGGTTGATGCGACGGATGTGTCACTGCGCTGACCCTGCTCCTGTGCGCGAACCGACAGCCCGGCGCAAAACCCTACGACCAAGAACCCCGCGATGACGTGCTGCGCTCTCATTGCTCGACCTCCGACTAGGTGCGACGTGATCCGCATGGAACCCAACCCTTGACAGCCCGGCTCATTCTAACGCCGTTGCGGGGCAGGTTGCAAGAATCACTCCAACCTCAACAACGCCAAGGCAGCAGGATTGCTACGTCCCCCGAACCATTACGCCACGCGATGGGCGTTAGACCGTCGCATCGTCGGTGTTGTTGGCGACGGACTCGACGGGGTCCGGGGGTTTGAGGGCCATGAGGCGGAGGCTGGCGAGAGCGAGGCCGGGGCGCTGTAACTGAGTGCGGAACCAACCCTTTAAGGCCTTGTTGAACAGGCGGTCCTGGCTGGCGAGGTGGAATTCGACGGCGGTCAGGGCCTTGCGGATGATCGGCTCGGTGAGGCGGGGCGACTGCGCGTGAAGAGCCTCGGCGCGGGCGTAGAAGATGATTGTGTTGAAGTCTTGAATGTGCTGATGCACACCGGCGACGAGGCCTAGCCGCGTGCCCATCATCTCCCGCTGCCAGATGCGCGATCGGAAGTATCGCACGAGCAAGTGAGTTCCGGCGGCATCCAACCCCTGGTCGATCTCGTGCGCGAGGAGATGCTCGAGAATCCGATGCTCGAAGACGTCGGGGAGGTGGGCTCGACCGAGCCCGAGGCCCCCAAAGACGTCGCGGTCGCCGATGCCTCCACGATCGACCAGGCCGGGGCTGCCGACGACAAGGCCGCCGACGACAAGGCCAAGGCCGAGGAGAAGAAGACCGACGACTTCGACGCACTGATCGAAAAACGGGCTGAAAGTCTTGATACATCCCAGCTCGACCGCTATTACTACGAAGCTCTGAGAAGGGTCATGGAGTGTACCGATCAGACCTATGCTACCGGCTACAAAATCTGGCAGCATGAACTGGAATGGCTGGAACGGAAGGCCGCCCGTCTGGGATATCTTTTCTTCGGTGCACCCAACGAGCGCTCCACGGCCGTTCCACCGCGGGATTTCTATCTTTATTTTATCCAGCCATTTGAAGCACCGCACTTCAAAGATGAGAAAAAGGCTGATGAAGTCTTCCTGCGCCTGACAAACGCTGATGATGAGTTCCGCACCACACTCGGCAGTTATGCTGCGGCGCTCGATCTGGCATCCACCTCCTCCGGACACGCCAAGTCAACCTACGAATCAAAATCGTCGAACTTCCTGCGAGATCTGGTGCAGTGGCTACAGAAGCATATGACAGACGCTTTCGAGGTGACCTGGCAGGGGCGCAGTAAAACCATCACCGGGTGGGCCAAAGGTAAATCCATCCGCGATCTATCCGGTATCGCTTCCCACGAGCGGATCAATTTCCGTGACCTGGTAAACACCGTGGCAGGCATTTGCCTTGCCACGAATTTCCAGGAACAGGCCCCGGAGTATCCCTGTTTTTCCGTTCTCATCACCGGTGACAACCGAACCCAGGCCGCCCAAGACGCCATGCGGGCCATTGCCGGTCAAACCCGCACCAAACAGGCCACGGCCGTGCTCGATGCCCTGGAACTGCTCGACGGTGAAAGGCTCGATCCATCCCGGTCCCAGTACGCCAAGCATATCCTCGGCCTGCTCAAGAAGAAGGGCCATGGCCAGGTGGTCAATCGCTCTGAATTGATTCAGGATTTACTCGGCATCGAGTACCTCGCTCCGCAGACATTACGGCTTGAACCGGAATGGGCCGTTGTTATTCTGGCCGTCCTGGTTTATTCCGGCGATCTGGTATTGGCGATCCCCGGTAAAAAGTTCGACGCCACCGGGCTGACCCAGCTTGCCGGAACCAGTGTGGAAGACCTGGTCCAGTTCAAGCACGTCGAACAACCCAAAGACTGGAACCTGCCCGCACTCAAGGCGTTGTTCGAGCTGTTGGTCCTTACCCCCGGCATGGCCCAGCTCGTTACCCAGGGGAAAGAGGAACCGGTACAGCAACTCCAGCAGGCAATCACGCAGACAGTAGAAAAGCTGGTGCTCATCCAGAAGAACCTGCAAAGCGGCATGCCGTTCTGGGGCCGTAATCTGCTTGCAGAAGAGGAAGCACAGAAGCTCCGTACCCGGCTTGATGACACCAAGGCCTTCCTGGAATCCATGCAGGCTTATTCGTCCCCGGGCAAACTCAAAAACTTCCGCTATGACGCAGGAGAAGTCAATGGTCATCGCGACGGACTTAAGGCCCTGAACGAGGTCGAATCGCTGCAGGAACTGGTAACGGACTTAGGTCCCACCGCTTCCTATCTTTCGACTGCCGAGGCAGTACTGCCTGCGGAACACGAGTGGATAGGTCAGATGAAGGCCACCAGAGACGATGTCCAGGCCAGGATCGGTGACCCGGACAAGCGAGGCACGGCTGATTTCCGGCAGAAGATGTTGCGCAAACTTACCGACCTGAAGAAGACGTACCTTCGGGCCTATCTGGCCATGCATACCAAGGCGCGGCTGGGAGTGAACGAGGATAAGCGTAAAATCCAGCTGATGAGTGACGAACGGCTCAAGGTGTTACAGAAACTATCAACCATCGACCTGATGCCACGCCAGCATATGAGCGATTTCCAGAACCGACTGGCAGGTCTGAAGAGTTGTTTTGCGCTTACCGGGCAGGACCTTGATGCCTCGCCCGTCTGCCCACACTGCGGCTTCAAGCCAGGGGTAGAGCTCACCTCGGCATCTGCCGGGACGATACTCGATACCTTAGACAGCGAGCTGGATAAATTGATTGACAACTGGACCCAGACGCTGCTGACCAACCTGGAAGACCCGACCACCAAGGGCAACCTGGACCTGCTCAAGTCCGAGTCAGAGAAACTGGTTAATGGTTTCATCAATAAGCGAGCCCTGCCGGATGAGATCGATCAGGATTTCCTACATGCCCTGCAGGAAGTGCTCTCCGGACTGGAAAAGGTGTCGGTAAAGACCGCTGAACTGCGGGCGGCGCTCTTGGTCGGTGGCTCACCCGCGACACCGGCAGAGATGAAGAAACGGTTCGAACAATACCTGAACGAACTCACCAAAGGCAAAGAGCCCGGTAAGGTGAGAATTGTGCTGGAATAAGAGCCACGAATGGACTCGAACGAACACCAGTTGAAAGCATTGGTTGCAAAGGGTGAAGGGCTCGACCTTGAGTTCAAGACCTGTCGCAACCAGCTTAATCGTGATGTTTATGAAACGGTTTGCGCGTTTCTAAACCGCCACGGCGGTACAATTCTGCTCGGTGTTCAGGACGATGGCACTATTCAAGGTATTGAGCCTGATACTGTGCGCCAAATACGCAAAGATTTCGTAACCGCCATTAATAACCCACAGAAGCTGACGCCCCCAACCTACCTGTCCATTGATGAATTCGACATCAGCGGTAAAAAACTGCTGCGTATCTATGCCCCGGAAAGCTCACAGGTTCATCGTTGCAATGGCCGGATCTATGATCGCAATGAAGATGGCGATCTCGATATTACTGACCATTTAGCCATGGATTCATCCTGCCGACCTGCGGGCCGACTTGATTGAACGCTGTCGCAGGCATGTGCGCATCAATCATAAAAACCACCCATGGGTGGACATGGATGATGCTCAGCTACTCAAGAGTGTCCAGCTATATCAAACGGATACGGAGACTGGAAAATCCGGTATCACACTGGCCGGCGTCATGCTCTTTGGAACCGACAATCAGATTCTCCAGGTTTGTCCGGCCCACCGTACTGATCTGATTCTTCGTAAAGTAGATCTTGATCGCTACGACGATCGCGATCTTGTACGTACCAACCTCATCGACAGTTACGATCGTATTCTGGCCTTTATCCAAAAACACCTGCCAGACCCGTTTTACCTGGAGGGTTTTGAGCGCATGAGCCTGCGCGATGCCATATTTCGTGAAGTTGCCTCCAACATCCTGATTCACCGGGAATACGCAAGCGGCATTCCTGCGCGACTCATCATCGAGTATGGCAAGGTCACCACCGAAAACGCCAACCGGCCACATGGCTTCGGCGTGCTGAACCCTGAAACCTCCACACCATTCCCCAAAAACCCGGTGTTGGGCGCTTTCTTTCGAGAAATAGATCGCGCCGATGAACTTGGCTCTGGCATGCGCAAGATGATGCTCTATGGGAAGAAATATGGCGGCGCAGATCCTCAATTGATTGAAGGCGACATCTTCCGCATTATTGTCAAAGTGCCAGAGTTCGATAAGGCCGGGGTTCTGCCAGCCGGTACCAAGTCGGCACCAAGTCGGCACCAAGTTGATGGTGAAGTCACCCCGGAAGTCGCCCGGCAAGTACCCGGCAAGTACCCGGCAAGTACCCGGCAAGTCGTCAAAGCGCTTTATGATCTCAGTGAAGTAGTGAGTCGAGTCGAGTTGCAGGCAAAACTCAAGCTGTCAGACAGAGATCACTTTTCGAAAGAATACCTACAGCCTGCGCTCGAAGCAGGACTGATCGAAATGACCATCCCTGATAAGCCACGCAGCAGCAAACAACAATACCGGCTGACCCCAAAGGGGCAGCAATATCTGGAGCAAAGTGAATAATGGTAGAGCAGAATCTTGACCTGGATAATCCCAACGAGAGCCTAGGAATATCCGGCCCGGTGACTTGCTTGGGGCTAACCTTTAAAAATGATGAGGCCCGCCGTGCCCATTTTGCCGAGGAACTACGCAAGAAGCTACAGGACCCTGAATTCCGCAAAATCGAGGGGTTTCCGATTGGCGAGGATAAGGACATCCTGGCTTTGTCTGATCCACCGTATTACACCGCCTGCCCGAACCCATGGATAGCCGATTTCATCAAAGAATGGGAAAACCAGAAACCAGCAATCAGAAACCAGGAACCCTATAGCCGGGAGCCGTTTGCGGCGGATGTGAGTGAAGGGAAAACGACCCGATCTATAACGCGCACTCCTACCATACCAAGGTGCCGCACAAGGCGATTATGCGGTATATCCTGCATTATACCGAGCCCGGGGACATCGTATTTGATGGGTTCTGCGGAACGGGAATGACGGGCGTGGCAGCACAGATGTGTGGAGATCGAAAAACCATTATCTTGCTTGGCTATAAAGTCGAACTGGACGGCACCATTCTCCGGGAAGAGACAGATGAGAATGGCAAGAAAACATGGGTTCATTTTTCCAAACTCGGAGCACGAAAAGCGGTTCTGAACGACCTTTCTCCTGCCGCAACATTTATTGCGTATAACTACAACACCCCGGTTGATGTTATCGCATTCGAAAGAGAAGCAAAACGCATCCTGAGGGAAGTTGAGGATGAGTGCGGGTGGATGTATGAGACCAACCACAATGGCGCTAAAGATCTCGATGGCAATGAGATTAAAGGAAAAATTAACTATACCGTCTGGTCAGACGTATTTATCTGCCCCGAATGTGCCGGAGAAGTGGTCTTTTGGGAAGTAGCTGTGGATAAAGATGCGGGGAAAGTGCGGGATATATTCCCTTGTCCCCAGTGTCAGGCGCAATTGACCAAACGAAAAATGGAGCGAGCCTGGACAACCAAATATGATTCTGCTCTCAATGAGACAATAAAGCAGGTAAAGCAGGTGCCTGTGCTGATTAATTACACAGTATCCGGCGCACGCGGCAGATTTGAAAAAAGACCTGATGAAAGCGATTTGGCGCTCATTGATAAGATTGAAAATGCCTCGATTCCCTATTGGTTTCCGACTGATAAAATACAAAAAGGTGTTAAAACTGGCGAACCAATCCGAATCGGCATTACCCATGTACACCATTTTTATACGAAACGTAATTTATGTGCGCTTTCTTCACTGATAAGTCATTGCAATTTACAAAACTGCAGCATGTTTCTCGCTTCAAGCATTATTAATCGTTCTACAATAATGAATCGTATTCATCTCAAATACTATTTTTTTGGGGGTGGCGGTTGGAACGCTGGCTATATGAAAGGCACGTTGTATATCTCATCTTTGCCAATTGAAACATCAATATCAGAACAGGTTGAGAGCAGAATAAAGTCAATAGGAAGAGCCTTTTCTACTAAAGAGAATGTGGAGGGTATATTTGAGATAGGTTCATCCTCCCTCGAACGGTTAATAATGCCTAACTGTTCGCTCGACTACATATTTTTGGATCCACCATTTGGTTCAAATATTATGTATTCAGAACTAAATATTTTGTGGGAATCTTTGTTGAAAGTAAGAACGAATAATAAGTCTGAAGCAATAGAGAATAGATTTCAAAACAAAGGGTTGCAGGAGTATCGCCAGTTGATGACTTCTTGCTTTAAAGAAGCTTTTCGTATGCTTAAACCCGGTCGCTGGATGACAGTTGAGTTCTCCAACACGAAAGCATCTGTGTGGAACA
>CAJXGK010000101.1 GCA_913053815.1 uncultured Rhodanobacteraceae bacterium | reverse complement strand
TGCAACCGCCATTGGGGGATTTTTGACATCATCTTGAAATGAAAGGCCGACAATGGCGCCTCAGAGTGCATCAACATGATTGAAATTGTAACCACGATTTGCGCAATAAAGCGTGCTACTGCCATGCTATGGGGGGCGGATCTCTACCCACACCATTTGATGAAGGCTCATAAAAAGGGCCGACTTGAGGCCGGCCCTTTTACACGGCGATGATGAGCGGGTCAGTCCCGGGGTTTCCCGTGCAGTGCGGGGGCTTGCTTTATACCGAGGTTCCAGGCTTCGAAGGCCCACACATCGACAGTTTGTGCGATCTGCTTGTCTGTGGGCATGTACACATGACTGGTGTCGCCGGTGACGTGTAGCAGGATCGGATTGGCACAGCCCTGGGCCCGCTGAATTTTGGCAGTGAACTTGAATTCGTGGCTGGGGACCACCCGGTCGTCGTCCCAGGAGGTGGTGATTAGCGTGGGTGGATAGCAGGTGCCCTGCTTGATGTTGTCGAGCGGCGAGTAGGCGTATAGCCACTTGAACGCCTGCTTGTTATTCGAAGTGCCGTATTCCGGCGCCCACAGGGCACCACCGGAGAATTTCTGGTAGCGCAGCATGTCGAGCACCCCGTGACCGGCATAGGCCGCACCGAATAGCCGCGGACGTTCGGTGATACTGGCTCCTATCAGCAAACCGCCATTGGAATAGCCCTCGATACCCAGGTGCTTGGCCGAGGTGTAATGCTGGCGGACCAGATACTTGGCCGCCCAGGCGAAATCGTCGAAGACATTCTGCTTTTTGCCAAGCATGCCGGCATGGTGCCAAGCCTCGCCATACTCACCGCCGCCGCGCAGGTTGGCCACCGCATAAACCCCTCCCATTTCCAGCCAGACCGGCAAGGTCACCGAGAATCTCGGGGTAATGCTGATATCGAACCCCCCGTAGGCATAGAGCAGCGTTGGATTCTCGCCGTCCAGCTTGAGCCCTTTACGATAAGTCAGGAACATCGGGATCCGGGTGCCGTCCTTGGAGCGATAGAACACCTGCTTGGTTACGTATTTTGAGGCGTCGAAGGACACCTCAGGCTTGAACAACGCCCTACCCTTAGCCGTCGCAATGTTGTAACGAAACACCGCGGGGGGATACAAAAATGAGGTGTATCCGTAATAGACATAGCGGCTGCTGTTGCGCGCACTGATGCCATAGATGGTACCCATAGCCGGTGTCGGCAAAACCCCTATCGGCTTACCCGTGGTGCTATAGACACTCACCTCACTTTTTACGTCAACCAGACGATTGACCAGCAGGCGCCCATCAGCCAAGGTGGCGCCACGGATCACACTACGCCCCTGCGGCACCACGACCCGCCAATGTTGTGGAATCGGATGGTGGATATTGAAAGCAACAATCCGCCCACGTGGCGCCTGGAGTGTGGTGAGCATGTACACGGTCTTACCGATGTTGCCGATGGGCTGGTACTCTGCGTTATCCTGGGTGAACAGTGGCTGCAATTGGGCGCCTATATCGGGCTGGGCGCCATAGCCAAGATCGGCGACATAAAGTAAATTACGACTGGAGGTGCCATGGGCCAGGGCCACGAACAGGTAGCGTCCATCCTCGCTGACCTCTCCGCCCACCACCCACTCAGGTAAATCCCGGCGCCGCAAAATCAGCACATCGGCGCTCTGCAATGTTCCCAGACGGTGGTAGTACAGCGACTGGATGCGTACTTTGTCGACGATGACCTTGGCTTGCGGCGGCTGTGGATAACGCGAGTAGAAAAAACCCTGGCCATCGTGAGTCCAGGAAATGCCGGAAAACTTCACCCAACGGATGGTATCCGGCAGCTGCTTGCCGGTGACCACATCCATGACATGCAGAGTCTGCCAATCGGAGCCACCCTGAGATAGCCCATAGGCGAGATACTTGCCGTGATCGGAAGGTTTCCAACTGAGCAGGGCAACACGGCCATCCTTGGAAAGCCGATTAGGATCGAGCAGCACCCGCGGTTTGCCCGAGCCGACCTGCACATACAACAGGCTTTGATTCTGCAGGCCACTGTTGTGCCTGTAAAACAACAAGTCTCCGGCCTGTACCGGCACGCCTTCGCGTGGGTAGTTCCACAGGCGGGTCAGGCGCTGCCTGATCCAGTTCCGTTGGGGAATGGCCTTTAGGTACTTTTGAGTGAGTGTATTTTCTTGGTCAATCCATTGTTTCAGCTGGGGTGAGTTGAGCTTTTCCATCCACTGGTAGGGTGCCGGTACCCGGGTTCCAAAATAAGTATCAACGGTTCTGTCGCGATGGGCCTGGGGATAGACCTGCTTACCCTGGTGGGTCTGCGCACTCATGACGGGTAAAGCCACCACCAGGATCAGAAGTGCCGAAAACCAGCGTGTGTGCTTCATGGGAGGCTTCCCTTTGGATTGCTGAGATGGGGAACATATCGCTACGCCACGCAGTAAGCAATGCGGGACCACCCCAAAGAACGACACCCCGGTTTGGCGCCTTGTGGATCTAAGATCCGCAAAATACCTGCGTGCCGCCGGGGCTGGTCTGTTCTGAGAGCGCGATACCATGCATCCCTGCGTGTCACCCAGTGGGCCGCATTGGCCGTCACGCGCCACCGCAACCGATTCTTCGCAAGCTGGACAGGCTCCCGGGACGGGCTGTCGACGAACGCCCGCAGCGCCCAACGCCCCCGCAGGGCGTGAACCCCGGCCGCCCCTCCTTCAGAAAATCCACGGACCTAGCAAAATCCTCCGCGATCATCACGGCCATTCATGCGATGTCCGGGCGTGCTCCTTCTCGCAGACGAGTGCAAGCAGGGGCACGTCCCTCGCCGGTGGACGCAAGCTTGTTATCTTTCAGCACCACCCAACAGGCATGTCTTGAGCCCCGGATACGCAGGGCCGGATGAATCCAAGCACGGAATGCTAAAAAGTGCATGGATATTTCGTGCCCCCTCTATCGCTATATAACAGCCGGCACGCTACGCGGGTCAGTCGTGATGGCAGCCTGCAGAAATACTGTCTCCCTGGCTGGAGAAGGCAGCAGCCTAGGGGAAGCGCGAGCCCGGATGATCCGTCCTCAAGAGTCACCACGATCGGCAAGTAAGCTTGCTACTCACTAATGTTTCTATCATTATGGAAACGTCAAAAGAACCCGTCATCGCTGTTAAGAAACCATGAGCCCCTGCCGTATTCTGTTCATCTGCACCGGGAATTCAGCCCGCAGCATTCTTGCCGAAGCCACCCTGAATGCCCTGGGCCGTCCACGTTTCGAAGCCTACAGTGTCGGCAGCCGACCTAGCGGTCACGTGCATCCCCAGGCCCTCGCCACCTTGCATGCGGCCGGGATACCGACTGACGGCCTGTCCAGCAAATCCTGGAATTATTTTGTCGAACCAGATGCGTACGTGCTGGATATGGTTATCACCTTGTGCGATCGCGCCAGCCGCGAACCCTGCCCCGTACTGTTCGGCGATTTCATTCGTAGTCACTGGGGCTTACCCGACCCAGCGGCCGTACAGGGTAATGAGGAGGTGCGGCACGAAGCGTTCCAGCATACCCACCGGCACATCACGAGACGCCTGCAGGCCCTGATCGCTATACCGGTCGAAGCCATGTCCCCCCCCACCCTGCTGCAGGAACTCAAGCGGATCGGACAGCTTCCCGACCCATAAAGTAAGACCGCCTGAACAATGGCCACGCACGAGCCCTTGGCAGCAACAGAACCTGGATACGCATCATGCAGACTGAAACGGCTCTCAGCATACTTTCGGCCCTGGCTCAGGAGGCCCGGCTGGCCATATTCCGCCTGCTCATCGAGCAAGGCCCGGACGGACTGACAGTGGGCGCTATTCGTGACCGTCTGGGACTGGCCAATGCCACCTTGTCGTTCCATCTGAAAGAACTTACCCAAGCCGGACTCATCCACCGCCGCCCGTCCGGACGACATATCTACTACGCACCGGATATCGATTCGATGAATGCTTTGATCGACTATCTGACCAAAAATTGCTGCCGTAATCAGGCGGCATCCTGTGATACAGCCGGCCACATCGAAACTTGCGCGCCCCAACAACGGCCGAGCTGACCCGGGCGTACCCATTTACGTCATCCCGGGCGCCGACCCGGGATCCAGCGTGAGGTCATTAGATCAAGACTGTTTACCGTATACAGCCCCATCAGAAAATAGTGGCTACCCACTGCGTAGTCATGACTTTTCTTACTGGATTCCCGCCTGCGCGGGAATGACGAATGGGTAGCGGCATGCTTGTCCATGGCCGTGGTTCGCGGTGCAAGGCACCCCCGCTGGGGGACGGAAGCTTGTCGCCCCGAACGTTGCATGTCCGCAAACGGGCGGCACTGTATAGAGTGGGGCCACCGAAGGAAACCCTATTCAGAAACTGGCCTGTCCCGGTGTTCGCGGATAGGGGATGGCATCGCGGATGTTGTTCAGTCCGCAGATATAGCAGAGCAGACGCTCAAAGCCCAGACCAAATCCGGCATGCGGTACGGTTCCATAGCGCCGTAGATCGCGATACCAGGTGTAGTCGCCGGGATCCAGGCCGAACTGGATGATACGGTGATCCAGGACATCCAGGCGTTCCTCACGCTGGCTACCGCCGATGATTTCGCCGATCCCCGGGGCCAGCACATCCATGGCAGCGACAGTCCGGCCGTCATCGTTCAAGCGCATGTAAAAGGCCTTGATGGCTTCGGGATAGTTCATAACCACGACGGGTCGGCCAATGTGTTCTTCGGCCAGGTAGCGTTCGTGCTCGGTTTGCAGGTCGATGCCCCACTCAACCGGGAACTCGAAGTGCTTGGCCGACTTCTGCAAGATGGTGATCGCCTCGGAATAGTCGATACGCTCGAAAGGGGCTTCGACAAAGGCTTCCAGTCGGGTCAGCGCGGTGGCTTCGATCCGTTGGGCGAAAAAAGCCATGTCGTCACCACGTTCGTCCAGTACAGCACGGAAAATGGCTTTAAGAAAATCCTCCGCGAGGGTCGCGTCATCGATAAGATCGGCGAAAGCAATTTCTGGTTCGACCATCCAGAATTCCGCCAGATGCCGCGCCGTGTTGGAGTTTTCGGCTCGAAAAGTAGGTCCAAAGGTATACACCTTGTTCATGGCCAGGCAGTAAGCCTCAACGTTGATCTGTCCTGAAACTGTCAGGAAGGCCTCTTGGCCGAAAAAATCCTTACCGAAATCCACTTTACCCAAAGGGGTGCGTGGCAGGTTAGCCAGGTCCAGTGTGGAGACCCGGAACATCTCACCGGCCCCTTCAGCATCGGAGGTGGTGATAATCGGCGTGTTGACCCAGATAAAGCCCTGCTCGGACAGATAGCGGTGGATGGCGGTCATGGCCGTGTGCCGGACTCGCGCTACGGCACTGATAAGATTGGTCCTGGGTCGTAAATGAGCTACTTCACGAAGAAATTCCAGGGAGTGGGCCTTGGGCTGAATGGGATAGGTTTCCGGGTTATCCACCCATCCGCATACCTCGATGCGCCGGGCCCTGATCTCGAAACTCTGGCCTTTTCCTGGTGATGCGAGCAGCGTTCCTTCAGCAATAATTGCGCAGCCGGAAGTCAGGTGCTGTACCGCTTCGGTGTAGTTGGGTAGCGAGGCCGAGGCAACGATCTGGATGGGGGCGAAGCAGGAACCATCACTAAGGTGCACGAAAGACAGGCCGGCCTTGGAATCACGACGGGTGCGCACCCAGCCGCGAACGGTGATTTCCGAGCCGACTTGAGCGCCGCTGAGGGCCTGTTTTACGCTGAGTACCGCCATTGTTGCAAGCTCCGTGAGGGTATATCGTGCTGCTTCGAATTAACAATGATACGCGAGCCGTGACCGCGTTACACTGTGTACATGAACACACCGAATGCATCTGTGAGTCTGCGCCTCAGTCGTTCTGCGCGAGATCGCTTTCTCACCTTCCTCAAGCGGGAACCGGATGCGCTGGCCGTGCGTTTTGGGGCTAAGCGTACTGGCTGTTCGGGCTATGGATATACGATCGAATTGGCTCACTCACTCGACCAAGCTGATGTTGCAGTTGAGGTGGAAGGGGTGCCTTTTGTGTTGAATCGCGATCATCTTGCGTTGCTGGAAGGCACCTTTATCGATTTCCATCGCGAAGGGATCAATGCCCGCTTTGTCTTCCAAAATCCCAATGCCGTGGGAGCTTGCGGTTGTGGCGAGAGCTTTACCGTCACTCCCCAATCCTGAGGCTTGAATCAGGATTACAGCAGGGGCAGAGGCACGCTGTCGGTGATGAATTCAAACTACGGGTGCGAGGTCGGGCTTTTATTCGGCCCGAAAGCCGTTACAATATTCAACTTTCCCGCACTTGGGCCAAGCAGTGTCCCGGTGCCTGTACGGAGTTTTTGTAACCATGGTCAAGATTCGTCTGGCCCGCGGCGGTGCCAAGGGTCGTCCTTTTTATCATGTTGTAGTGTGCGATCAGCGAGTGCGTCGCGATAGCTGCAGCATTGAGCGTATAGGCTTTTTTAACCCGATTGCCCGTGGTAAAGAAAAGCGTCTCGAGCTCGATCTGAGCAAAGTTGAGGCATGGATTGCCAAAGGAGCGCAGCCCAGTAATAAGGTGCGTGCGCTGGTCAAGGAAGCTTCACGCGCTGCAGCGTGAACCTGACTCAGCGCATTCCCATGGGCCGTCTCGTCGGCTTATATGGTGTGCAGGGTGAGGTAAAGATTGAGTCGTGGAGTGATCCACGGA
>CAJXGK010000100.1 GCA_913053815.1 uncultured Rhodanobacteraceae bacterium | reverse complement strand
GTATAAGAAGCGCTACGCCGACGTATTCACCGGCGATGCCCAGTGGCGCGCCATCGAGACCTCGGGCGGGCTGACGTCCTTGCCGCGCACCTTGAACCCGATGTCGCCGTTGTCGCGCCGGAAGCACTCATAGGGGACGCGCTTCATCTCGGTCTCGGCCTCCTCGAAGCGGCGCCCCATGAAGCGCTTCGCCGAGTAGATCGTGCCCTCTGGATTCGTGATGCCCTGACGCTTCGCGATCGTGCCGACGAGCACCTCGCCCTGGTCGTCCCAGGCCACGACCGAGGCGGTCAAACGATCGCCCTCTTCGTTCACGATGACCTTGGCTTCCTTGCCTTCCATGACGGCGACGCAGGAATTGGTGGTCCCCAGATCGATACCGATAATTTTGGCCATGAATACTCTCCGCTGATGTTCCGGCAGGGGTTAAAAACCGTTACTGTCGCTTATGTGGGGTCGCCCGGGCACGCTTTCAAGCACTCCCATCCAACGCCCGGGCCACAATCACCCGCGCCGGGCGCAACAGGCGATCATGAATTCGATAGCCCTTCTGTACCACCTGCAGGATGCAATCCGGTGCCATCTCTGCACTCGGTTGGGTGGCCATGGCTTCGTGCAGACCGGGATCGAAGGCATCGCCCTCGACCGGAGTCACCGCTTCAATGTGGTGCCGTACCAAGACATCGCGCAAGAGCTTGAGCGTCATTTCGAGTCCTTCGGGCACGGTTTCGGCCGCTCCCAACGCCAGCTCCAGACTATCGACCACCGGCAACAACTCGCCCGCGAAACGCTCCAATGCAAAACGGTGCGCGGACTCCAGTTCGCGTGCGGCACGCCGGCGTACGTTTTCCATTTCGGCGGCCAAACGCAACGAACGCTCGCGATGCGCCATCGCCTCGGCCCTGAGCGTCTCCGCCTCCGCAGGTACTTCGGCTTCGGGGGTGTCCGCTTCTTCGGGCACGATGTTTTCCTGGGCCGCGGCCTTGGATTCCGGGTCCTTCGTCATGTACTCTCCTGAAACGTGAAAATCCGTCCTGACTCCCTTTTTGGGGACGATTTCCCGGCATTCAAGGTGTAACCTCGCCGATTAACCCTGTTTTGACACGCTTCGTGAAAAATCCGGGTCGATCGGCTCAGATCCGCTCGCAGCAGTTCTCCGGGCGCCGGCTCACAGTCCTTGGCGCCACGGCACCCAAATAATAGAAAAGGGGCGACACCCGAAGTGCCGCCCCTCTCGGACTTCCCGTTGCTTACCCGGTCAACCGCAGGTGGTTTGTGCCGGGCAGGGAGGATAGTTCGGCTGCGTGGGGAATGCCGGCATCCATGGCGGACGTGGGGCCAAACGCCGCGGTGCTGTTTTGATCTTCTTCAGCAAAACTCTCACTGCCGTATCGATCTGCGCATCCTTGCCGGCATTGAGCTGGCCGGGTTCATCATGCACGGTGATATCCGGACGCACCCCGATATTCTCGACCACCCACTTGGAGTTGAGACCATACATCGCATCCTCCGATACCACCAGACGTCCCCCGTCCAGCAATGAGAAGGTGTTGTCGTAGCCTCGCACCCCGCCCCAGGTGCGACTGCCGATGGTCGGACCAAGATGATCCTTCTTGAACATATAGGCAAAGATGTCGCCGTCCGAGGCCGAGCCGCGATTGATCAGTGCGGCCATGTAGCCCGGATAGGCGTTGGGGGTTGGACTGGTCATTCCGTGCCGGTTGACGAACAGGGCATCGAGTGTGCGGTCCAGACGATCGAACAGCACCGGGTCGATGAATCCGCCCAGGTTCCAGCGATCGTCAATGATCAGCCCCGGCTTGGTGAGCTGACTGTAGTACTGGCGCACAAATTCGCGCATCCCGGTGGTTTCCATGTCCTCAAGGTACACATAGCCAATCTTGCCATGAGACAGGCGATTGACCATCTTGCGATTGTGACGGATCCAGGCCAGTAGGTGCAGCTTGGCACTATTGGCGATGGGCCGAACCCGAATGGTCCAGGCGTGGAGACCTGCAGGATTGTCAGCCAAACGCAAATGAACCGTGGTGCCGAAAGTATGCATAAGTAGCGAATACGGGTTGGTTGGGGCCTGCAATTCATGGCCGTTAATGGCCAACACATAATCGCCTTGCTTGACCTTGATCCCGGGCTGGGCCAGGGGCGAACGGTAGCCGGGGATGGTGTTATCGCCCCGATAGATGTGCGCCAGATAATAGCGGCCGCTGTGGGCATTCAGGGCGAAGGTCGCCCCAAGATCCGCGGTGGTGCTCGATGGGCTCCTCCAGGCATGGGCACCGCCAAAGACGTACATGTGGCTCTCACCCAGTGAACCGATCATGTTGGCCATAACCCAGTTCAAATCCTGGCGAGAGGCGACATAGGGCAGCAGGCGACGGAAACGCTGGCCGATCACCGACCATTTGGCGGCGATCAGCTTGGGATTGATGAAGTAATCCCGATCATCCCGCCAAGCTTCACCGAAAATCGTCTTCCATTCGGCACGCGGCTGCACCCACAAACGCATGTGTGAAAGCTTGAGCGGCTTGGCCTTAGCACTCTTGCTGAAGGTCGCAGGACGTAACATCCAGTGACCGTGCAAGGGATACAGCAGCGTGGTGCCGTTGGCCGAGATGGCAAACTTGGAAACGCCCTTGGCCAGGGTGATCTCCTTGCGCTTGGCCATATTGTAGGCGTGCAGCGTGGGCATCTCGCCGGGAATCATTCCACCCAGTACTGGGTTGGGCATAGTGTTGAAATACAACACGCCCTTGGCTACGGCGAGACTGCCGTAGTTGGCGGCAGGGACCGGCACCTGAACCGCACGCGCCATGAGTCCCTCAAGATCGATTTGTATGGGTTTTGCAACTTTCTTTTTCTGTTTGGATTTGCCGGAAGCGGATTTCTTTCCGGACTTCTCAAGCTTCGTATTGGAACTCACCGCACTGACACTGCGTGGCGCAAACGGTGAAGACAGACTGTTGCGCAACGTGGCCACATACAGGCCCTGAGAATCGACACCGGCCATGGTGAAATCAAACGCCGACATGACCGGATTGACGATTCTCGAAGAGACAAAGAACAGATACTTCCCATCCTTGGAAAATACCGGTTGGCCATCGTTGAAGCCACCCTGGCTGATCTGGTGCAAGCTGTGGTCACTGAGCCGATACAGAAACAGGCCACTCATCCGGTTAGGCAGCGTTTTGGAGAAACTGATCCAGCCACTGTGCGGAGCCCAGGAAACATGCCGGAAGCTGCCGATGACGTGATACTTATCCTGAGCTACCGGGTAGCGCTTCAGAGTCTTGACATTTTCCAACCAGAGAATCTGATTAGAATCGACATAGGTGATCCACTTGCTATTCGGACTCCAGCTGATGTGGCCCTGATAGCTCAGATTACCGGTATGTGTCAGCGCCCGCGGCGGGCCGACGCCGGCGGCCGGGCGAACATCGATTTCGCTACGGGAGCCGACATCATCAATATAGGCAATCCACTTGCCATTCGGCGACCAGGCCGGAGCCCGCTCATCCGCACCCGGGTTACGGGTCAGGTCTATGGTATCGCCATATTTACCCGGTACGGTGTACAACGCGCCACGCGCGGAGAACACCGCAAGCTTGCCATTGGGAGCGATATCCGCAGCACGGATCATCTTTGAGGTTTTAACCCAATGTGGCAACAGGCGCGTTCCATCCAGCGGGACCCGGGTATTCACCGGAATCAGACGCCCGGATGGCAAGGCATAGACATAGAGTTGGCCGCCATCGGAAAAAACTACGCCATCGTTGCCGAGACTGGGCCAATCGATGTCATAGGTCTTGAAATGGGTAAGCTGGATAAAAGCCCTGGACTTGAATGAATATGACCAGAGATTCTGCACGCCGTGCGGGCCGCGATCGGAGGTGAAATACAAGGTCTGACCATCCCACATCGGCCAGGCATCAGCACCTTTCCAGTGGGTGATCTGCCGACTGGCCCCGGTCTTGAAATTGTAGGTCCAGATATCTTGAGCCTGACCGGCATAATAATGCTTGCGATGAAACGGGCGGAACACCCGAGCCAGCTTGTTGTAAGCCACCATCGTGCCGCTGGCATTGAATGAAAGCGGCCCGGTCCAAGGTAAGGGAATCCGGATTGGCAGTCCGCCGCCAAGCGGCACTTCATAAGCGTGCATAACCTGCGGATTGAAACTGTTGCGGCGAGAAAGAAACACCACATCCTTGCCGTTGGGGGTCCAACCAAGGACGATGTTATCCAGGCTCGACCGAAGTTTACCGCCCATATTCGCGTTGATGGAATGGAAGGTTAGACGGTGCACCGCTCCCCCCGCAGAGGGTATGACATACACATCGGTATTGCCCTCATACCAGCCTGTGAAGGCAACCCAGCGACCATCCGGAGAAAAATGGGGGGAAAAGTCGAAGCCACTGTCCGAGGTTAACTGGGTGGCTACGCCGCCTTTCCAGTTCACCTTCCACAGATTGCCCCCGGCCTCGAACACGAGGGTGCTGTTATGCAAGGTGGGATATCTGTTGAGTACCTGTACGGGGCCGTCGATCCGGGTGGATGGTGGTACGACAGGCTGGGCCTCAACCCGGCTCACCCCCAGGCTCAGTGCGAGGCAGGCACAGGCTGCGAGAACACTTCGTAATTTCATCGCTATCTCCTTGATGAGCAGAACCGGAAGTGCGCACTCCCTAAACCAGAAGTGCGCACCGAGCCAACTTTCAGACCATCGAAAGGCGACGCGGTTCCCATGGATGGGCAGGATTACAAAATCGTAAAAAAACCATGCCATTCGTCACGGGTAATCAGGGCCATCGCAATCGACCAAACCAGGGACTGCGAGCGGTGCGGGGATTGATATGCGCGGGCCTGTGAAGGGCCCGATACCCATCCATCACCCTTAGAAATTTTTGCCAAGTTCGCCACATTGGAATAAGTGTTACCAGTCTGCACAAACTTGTTACATCACAATCAGTTAATATCAGGTACCAAGAGGAATCTTGTATCATGTCCAAGCTTCATCGCATCGTAGTCGTAGGGGCAGGCGCCGGCGGTCTAGAACTGGCCACCCGTCTGGGTGATCGTTTGGGCCGTCGCAATCAGGCGACCATCACGATGCTCGACGCCCAACGCAGACACTTATGGAAGCCTTTGCTGCACGAAGTCGCGGCCGGCACCATCGACCCTGCGGAGCATGCCCTGAGCTTGCTTGCTCATGCCCGCAAGCATCATCTGCGATTTCGTATCGGCAGACTGGAAAGCATCGACCGTGAACAGCAGGTTGTCTGGCTAGCCCCAACGTCTAATGAGTTCGATAAGAAGATCATTCCACGCCGGAGCTTTTCCTATGACACCTTGGTGATCGCCGTCGGCAGCGTATCCAACGACTTCGGTATTCCCGGTGTCGCCGAGCATTGCTGGTTTCTTGACAGTTTTTCTGAGGCTGAGCAATTTCAGCGTCGTCTGCTGGAAATGCTGCTGTTCCGCAGCACCGGCAAATGTCTCCAAGAACCTATCGACCGCACCCTCGATGTTGCTATCGTCGGCGCTGGGGCTACAGGCGTTGAACTGGCCGCGCAACTGCACCATGTCACCCGGCAACTTAGCCAGTATGGATTGGATGCGTTGATCCCCGAGCAGCATATCCGTATTAATCTGCTGGAAGCCGGACCACGTATTCTTCCGGCTTTGCCCGAGTGCATGAGTATCGAGGTAAGTGCTGAACTCGAGTCACTAGGTGTATGCGTACTCACCGACTGCCGCGTGACCGAAGTGACCGAATCCGGCATACAAACCTCAACCGATACCTTCCTTCCCGCTACCATCAAGGTCTGGGCAGCCGGGATTCGCGGGCCTGACTGCCTGGCCGATCTGGATAGCCTAGAAACCAACCGGGTCCATCAACTCAAGGTTGGTAAAGATCTTCTGACAACAGTAGATAAGAATATCTATGCTATTGGCGATTGCGCAGCCTGCCCACTGGGTGACCATGGGGAATGGGTGCCACCGCGAGCCCAGGCGGCTCACCAGGAAGCCCAGTTTGTCGCTCAAGCGATCGAGCGACGGATTCATGGGCGCCCAGCAAAAGGACAATACGTTTACCATGACTACGGTTCATTGGTGACGCTGGGACACTACAGTACGGTCGGCAATCTGATGGGCCGAATCACTGGCAAGGTCCGCGTCTCGGGCTGGATCGCCCGTATGGTCTACCTGTCGCTTTATAAGATGCATCAGGTAGCACTGCATGGCTGGATGCGCACCAGCGCACTAAGCTTGGCCAATCTGCTGCGCCGATCCGTCAACCCGCAAATTAAGCTGCATTGATCATACGCCCTGAATGGGGCGGGTTCACGTTACAGCACAACCCTGACTCTCCGAAGCAGCTTTGACAGCCCCCTCGGAAAGCCTGATTGGGGTACCTACCGGCTGTTTGCGGTGGACTTCTTGTCATCGTAATGGGCCGAAGGTCGGGCCCCCAGATTGTGCGCCATAAAAGCCAGAATATCCGCCGCACGGGCGATGCGTTTGTTGGTCGGCATGTAATTGTGGCTGGTCTGCCTAGCCACGCGCAGCAGAATCGGGTTGGAACATCTCTGCACATGCTGCAGCGCCGCAGCGAACTTGTACGAAAGACTAGGCACCACCCGATCATCGTGGTCGGAGGTGGTGATAATCGTCGGGGGGTAGCAGTTGCCGTGGCGTACGTTCTGCAGTGGCGAATACTTAATCAGCCACCGCAACGCCTT
>CAJXGK010000099.1 GCA_913053815.1 uncultured Rhodanobacteraceae bacterium | reverse complement strand
TCACCGGCATGCACGACGCAGCTCTGCGCGAGCAGCTCATCATCAAGGTCCAGTACCAAAGCACCCTCCGTATCCAAAAGAAGTTCGACGAAGTGGGCGAAATTACGAGCAATCATCTCGCTGGCATGTAACGGAGCATGGGCCGCCACATTGAGCGGACCCAGAATGGTAACCCCATGATATTCGATACGTTCTCCAGGCTGTACCGGCTCACAATTGCCACCGCTTTCTGCAGCCAAATCGACGATCACCGCACCGGTCTTCATACCTTCGACCATGGCCGATGTAATAATCCGCGGAGCAGATCGCCCCGGTACGGCGGCGGTGGTAATCAACACATCCACGTTGCGCAAGTGCTCGCTTAACGCCTGCTGCTGCCGAGCCCGCTCTTCCTTGCTCAACTCGCGGGCATACCCTCCACTACCACTGGCCGACACGCCCAGATCCAAGAACTTCGCCCCCAACGACTGCACCTGTTCACGGGTCTCCGGACGTACATCAAAACCCTCCACCTGGGCACCCAACCGTCGCGCCGTAGCAATAGCCTGCAAACCGGCTACCCCGGCACCGATCACTAGTACCCGGCTTGGTCGCAAGGTCCCTGCCGCCGTGGTCAGCATCGGAAACAGCCGGGGTGCCGCCTCGGCGGCCAACACCACGGCACGATAACCCGCCACCGCCGCCTGCGAAGAAAGTACATCCATCGCCTGAGCACGGGTAATCCGTGGCAACCGCTCCAGAGCAAAGGCTGTTGTACCCTGCTGGGCCATGAGTTCAAGCCGTTCATGACTTTCATAAGGGCGCAGCTGGCCCACCAAAATAGCCCCCGAATGCAAGGTGCTCAGTATCGCCTCGGGCGGTGGTTGCACACAGCAAAGGATATCGGCCTGGGTAGCCATTGCCTCGGCACTCGCCCATTCAACATCTGTATAGGTGTGATCTGGAAAACCTGCTGCGATTCCCGCATTGGGTTCGAGTAGTACTCGCAACCCGCGGGTCTGCAGTTTCTTGGCGGTTTCCGGTGTAATCGCAACCCGCCGCTCGGAGGCGACACGTTCGCGCATAGCAGCAATGGTGATCGACATGCAAGACTCCCAGCAATGGTCTGGACCCAAGCACCAACCAGCGTCTGTACTCAGGCATCACTACGCATCGTAACCGATGCCCGTTACGACGGCACGGAATCGCTACAACGTATGATCTTACCGTCAACTGAAGTGGCTCCTGGTCGTTCATTTCGTAAACCACTAGGAGTCTGTCGGACTTGGAGGGTCGTAGCGAGGCGGATGAAAAATCGAGGACCGTTTTTTGATCTGTTGAGGCGAATAGTGGTTCTATTTAACGATAAAGAGCGAAAAAATGGACCGATTTTCTACTGCCGCAGTAGATTCTTCCCAAGTCCGACAGGCTCCTAGACACCGCATGGCGAGACTTTATGGCTCAACTCGTGACCGTCTGCATGATTTCGCAGCACTGTGCTTAATGATATGGTGACACCACTTGTAAAACTCCAATTTCCGGGTTTGCCCGATCTTATCGAATCGCTACTCTGTGCCAATCAGTATACCGATCTGGCCAGCGTCGCCGAACGCTTGCTGGCCACGGCAGCGGAGCTTCCCGCCGAGACCGGCCTATCGTTGTCGCACTGGGCCAAAAGCTTGATCGAGACGCAGCGGAAGCATATTGATGAATTGGGAAGTTTGCGTCACGACGTAGGCAGGCTACAGCAAGCCGAACGCTTGCAGCGAGCACTCTATGCTATTGCTGAACAAGCTGAGGCCCAACAGCCCCTGCACGAAGTCATGCGACGCTTACACGACATCGTGCGCGGCCTGACCTACGCTGAAAACTGTTTTTTTGTCGTCTATGATCGGCAACAGCAAACCGTGCGCTTTGCCTACTACGCCGATATTGCTGATACCCATCCCCCCGATTCCGAACGCAGCTTTCCGTTACATGATCTGTGGCATAGCCCAACTTGGTATCTACTGCGCAATGGCCGCGCCTTACGTGGATCGCTCGATACCATCACCGACCAAGTGGACGGACTACTCAAACCCATCGGGCCGACGTGTGTAGACTGGTTGGGGGTACCACTGTTGCGTGATCAGGAGGTCATCGGCGCCATTGCGGTGCAAAGTTACCGTGAGGATGCCCGTTACTCCGACGCTGACCAGACCCTGCTGACCTATGTGGCCCAACATATACAGGTGGCCCTGGAACGACGCGAAAACCGAGCCGAACTGGAACACCGTGTCACCCAACGGACTGAGGCATTGCGCGATGCCAATCAGGTTCTGCAACAACAGGTACTCGAGCGCCAACGCGGCGAACGCCTGCAGACCGCGCTGTTTCGGATCGCCGAACTGGCCGGGGCCAGCGACTCTCTGGAAACCTTCTATGCCGCCGTACACCACGTCGTCGGTGGCCTGTTGTATGCCCGCAACTTTTATATCTCACTACTCTCTGATAACGCCCAGGAATTGCATTTTCCCTATGCCGTGGATGAGCAGGATGGAAGTCTCCCACCACGCCGGATCGGCCAGGGGTTAAGCGAATACGTGCTGCGCCACGGTGCCGCCCTACTTGCCAATCGCGACACCATCAAAAAACTCCGCGAATCCGGCGAAGTGGTGCAGATGGGCGCTGATCCTGAATCCTGGCTGGGCGTGCCGCTGGTGATCGCTGAGCGTTGTGTAGGAGTCCTGGTGGTGCAAAGTTACCGTATCGAGCATTGCTACACCACCCGTGATCAGGACCTGCTTACCTTTGTGTCCTACCACATTGCCAATGCGCTGGACCGCCGCCGCGCCGCTGACTCACTCAAGCTTGCCAACACCGATCTCGAACGGCACGTTACAGAACGTACCCGGGCCTTGGCCCTGGCCAATCGCGATCTGCGTGAGCAAATTGCCGAACGTGAACGAGTCGAGCGCCGCCTGAAATTTGAAACCTTGCACGATTCGCTCACCGGCCTACCCAATCGCACCCTGTTGACACAGCGGCTCGAGCATGCCCTGGAACGCATCCACATGGATCCGGTCCGCCGCTTTGCGGTGCTGTTCCTCGACCTGGACCGGTTCAAGGTCATCAATGATTCTGTCGGTCATCTGATCGGTGATGACCTGTTGTGCCAGGTTGGCCATCGCCTTCGTTCCTGCCTCAAAACCCAAGACATGGTAGCCCGCATGGGAGGCGATGAATTCGCGATACTGCTGGAAGGGATCGAAGGCCTGCAAGACGCCAGTCAAGTCGCAGACCGGGTACTGACCTCGATGCAGGCCCCATTCCAGATCGGGGCTAAGGAGGTTTTTACCTCTACTTCGATCGGCATTATTCTGTCTGAACAGCGCTACACCCAACCGGAGGATCTGCTCAGGGACGCCGACGTCGCTATGTATCAGGCCAAGTCCGATGGTCGTCAACGCTGGGCCGTATTCGACGAGCAATTACGCCTGGAAGCCGTTACCCGGCTTGATCTCGAGGTCGATCTGCGTCGCGCCCAAAAACGTCATGAATTTCTACCCTTCTATCAACCCATTGCAGGGATTCATGATAGTAATATCGTGGGCTATGAGGCTTTGATGCGCTGGCGACATCCCAATCGAGGGATTCTGTCACCTGACGATTTTCTTAGTGTCGCCGATGACAGCGGTGTCTCCGAGGCCATGGACTGGATGATTTTTGAACAGGTGGCAGGGGAAATTGAACGCTTGCTCGGTAATCAGCCGGGCTTTGTCAGCATCAACTTGTCGGCAAAACATTTCAGCAATAGTGATCTGACCGGACGTCTGCTGGCCATGCTGGCACGTCATGGCGTCCCCCCGGAGCATTTGCGAGTCGAGGTGACCGAACGGATACTGCTGGACAATCCCCAGACCTTTAAACAGATCCTCAATGAATTGCGCGGGCAAGGTATTTACATATCCCTGGATGATTTTGGTACCGGCTATTCCTCACTGAGTTATCTGCACCAGTACCGACTGCATGCGCTGAAGATCGACCGCTCCTTCATCACCGGGTTGGCTGATGGCAAGCAAGGCAGTAGCTATGCGGTGGTGCGCGCCATCCAAGCCTTGGCCACCGCGCTTGATCTGCAACTTATCGCCGAGGGCATCGAAAATGAAACTCAGCGTGAACTAATCGCCCAGATTGGCTGCCCTTATGGTCAGGGTTACTTGTTCGGGCGCCCGCAACCGCTACGCCACTGGTTAGCATTACGTCAAGACGCGGCAACCTGATTGCACCTTTCAGCAACCACCACCCATCACCCTATCTGCAACACCGGGCCACTTGGATCGAAACGCAGATGCGGCAACGGTGCGAACTGACCTCCCTACTCTGCTAAACCACACTGTGCAGGCCCTGAAGCATCGCGTTAGACTTCCGCCACAGGGTCGCTAGCCATAGGGAGAACAGCATGCGTCAGGTGAAACATTTGCTTGCAAGCAAAGGCTCCAACGTCTATTCGATTGACCCCAATCAACCCGTCCTGGAGGCACTCCAGCGCATGGCCGAGTATCGCATTGGGGCCTTGCTGGTAATGCGTAATAAAAAGCTGCTGGGCATCATTTCCGAACGTGACTACGCGCGGAAAGTAATTCTGCTGGGCCAGCATTCCAACGATACTCCGGTGAAGGAGATTATGTCCTCGGCACCAGTCTCCGTAACCCCAGATGAATCGATCGAAGCGTGTATGAAACTCTGTACGGAAGGACGCTTCCGACACCTCCCGGTCGAACAATCCGGGCAGATTGTCGGAGTCATTTCGATAGGTGATTTGATCAAAGCCGTCATTGACGATCAGGCTACAGAGATCAAGCAACTACAACGCTATATCATCAGCTGAGCCACCTAAAAATACAATCTCGTGACCCGGAGAAGAGGGGCAGAGAGTTCATATTGGCCATTCCCACGCAGGCCGTAGGATGTGGTGAGGCACGAACCGCATCAAGCGAGACCCTTTCTTCGACATCCATTGATTTCTGGTGACCTGGCTCTGTGGCCATGATCAAGGACAAGCAGGCCGCTACCCATTGGTCCTTCCCGCGCAGGCGGGAATCCACCTGGCCCGGAACACGTTGGAGGCTTGCTCGGGCGCTACCGCCAGACCGTGGATCCCGGGTCTCCGCTACGCTGCGCCCGGGATGACAGAAAAAGTATTACGTTGCGCCCGGGATGACAGAAAAAGTATTGCGCTGCGCCCGGGATGACAGAAAAAGTATTGCGTTGCGCTCGGGATGACGATAATAGAAGGCGGCACGGTACCTGGGAACATCGACGTGCGATGAGCAAAAAGCAAGCGTAGGCCGGATGGAGCACAAGCATATTCAGGGGGATCTTACGAGCCACTTACTACGGTTTTTTAAGGCGCCTTGAATGCGCCAAAGCCTACTCTGGCGAACCCTGAGTGAAAGAGACGTCTGGGTAGACAATCGGGGTGGGGTGAACCCGGCGCACCGCGGGTTGTCGTGCGCTGGGTTTTAACGGCCGGCTGCCGTATCGACGGCATGCTCGCGGATTGCCGAGAAACGTATATCTGGAGAGCGCTCCTGGGCAAGCTGCAGATTCACTCTGGAGGGGGCCAGGTACACCAGTTCAGCGGCGGCATGCGTCAACGCGCCGGCATCGCCATGGCCTTGCTCATGAACCCGTTGCTGCTCATCGGTGACGAGCCGACCACGGCCCTCGACGTCACCATGGAAGCCCAGATCATTCTCCTGCTCCGCGAGTTGCAGCCTCGGGAAGGTCGGGAGCGTCGAGATCGGCGAAGTGATCCACAGCGCTAGCGCCGACGTTCTCGAAGCTCGCCTCGACGCCGTATTCGTCTTGCAGACGATAGGCGACCACATCGAATTGCAGCACCCCCACGGCTCCGAGAATTAGGTCGTTGGATATCAGTGGCCGAAAGAATTGCGTAGCCCCTTCCTCGGAAAGCTGTGCCAGGCCTTTCTGCAGAGCCTTCATTCTTAACGGATCGCGCAGACGAGCGCGGCGAAACAGTTCCGGGGCACCGATGGCGATCGTGCCATGGTTGTGTAAGCCAATCACATCCCCGGGGTAGGCGACTTCAACATGATCACGATCCGCCGCCATGAAGGTGAGCGCATTGGCGATGCGCAGCTCTTTACCGGTACGAACCTGCAGCATCTTCATGCCGGAGGTATAGCATCCGGAACAGACCCTGAGAAAGGCCACGCGATCACGATGCTGCGGATCCATGTTGGCCTGAATCTTGAAGACAAAGCCACTGAAAGCGGCCTCTGTAGGGTTGACTGTGCGGCTGGTTGTAGGGCGAGGCTGCGGTGCCGGGGCGTGTTCGACAAAGAAATCCAGTAACAGCTGCACGCCAAAGTTATTCACCGCCGAACCGAAGAACACCGGGGTTTGGGCACCGGCCCGATAGGCTTCAGGCTCGAAAGGATGGGATGCCCCCTGTACCAGTTCCAGTTCCTCACGTAGTTCCGCGAGCAGATCGGGATCGAGGCGGCGGGCCAGATCCGGATGATCCAGTCCCTTGATAATGGTGGAGTCCTGGCGAGTGAAATTCTTACCGGACTCGAACAGATGGACCTCGTCCAGCAACAGGTGGTAAATACCCTTGAGTCGCTTGCCCATGCCGATCGGCCAGGTGATCGGTGCGCACTGGATGCCGAGCACGGATTCCACTTCATCGAGCAGTTCGATCGGATTGCGGCCTTCCCTGTCGAGCTTGTTGATAAAGCTCATGATGGGCGTGTCGCGCAGGCGGCAGACCTCCATCAGTTTGATGGTGCGTTTCTCGACCCCTTTGGCACAATCG
>CAJXGK010000098.1 GCA_913053815.1 uncultured Rhodanobacteraceae bacterium | reverse complement strand
GCCAGGGGTTTTCGTTAAAGTTGAGGCCAAGTTCCTTGTTGATGATCATCTGGATCGCCACGGCCCGGCGTACCGATTCTTCGGTGGGGGTGGTGATGGCCTCGTCGTAGGCGTTGGTATGCAGGCTGTTGCAATTGTCGAACAGCGCGTACAGCGCCTGCAAGGTGGTGCGGATATCGTTGAACTGGATCTCCTGGGCATGCAGCGAGCGGCCAGAGGTCTGAATGTGGTATTTGAGCATCTGGCTGCGCGCAGAGGCCCCATAGCGCTCGCGCATGGCACGGGCCCAGATGCGCCGGGCAACCCGGCCGATGACGGTGTATTCAGGGTCCATGCCATTGCTGAAAAAGAACGACAGGTTGGGTGCGAAATCGTCGATGTGCATGCCGCGGGCCAAGTAATACTCGACGATGGTGAAACCGTTGGCCAGGGTGAAGGCGAGCTGGCTGATGGGGTTGGCCCCGGCTTCGGCGATGTGGTAGCCGGAGATCGACACCGAGTAGAAATTACGGACCCCGTGGTCAACAAAGTATTGCTGGATATCGCCCATCATGCGCAGCGCGAACTCGGTGCTGAAGATGCAGGTGTTCTGGGCCTGATCCTCCTTGAGGATGTCGGCCTGCACGGTGCCGCGCACTATCTTGAGGGTGTCGGTCTTGATCTGCGCGTAGGTTTCGGTATCGACCACTTCGTCGCCGGTCACCCCCAGCAGGCCCAGCCCCAGACCGTCGTTACCCTCGGGCAATAGACCGTGATAACTCGGCCGGGGGTGGTTTGCGTAAAGCTTCTCGATACGGGTTCGCGCAGCGTCCCAGCGTTGGCTGTCTTCACGCAAGTACTTCTCTACCGCCTGGTCGATGGCGGTATTCATGTACATGGCCAGAATCATCGGCGCCGGGCCGTTGATGGTCATCGACACTGAGGTACTTGGGGAGGCCAGATCAAAGCCGGAATACAGCTTCTTCATGTCATCCAGGGTGGCGATGGAGACCCCGGCGTTACCGATCTTGCCATAGATATCGGGACGTGCAGCCGGATCTTCTCCGTACAAGGTGACCGAGTCGAAGGCAGTGGACAGGCGCGCGGCCGCTTGTCCCGCCGAAAGGTAATGAAAGCGCCGATTGGTGCGCTCCGGCGTGCCCTCACCGGCAAACATACGGGTCGGATCCTCACCACTGCGGCGATACGGATAGACCCCGGCGGTGTAGGGATAGGCACCGGGCAGGTTTTCGCACATCAGAAAGGTCAGCAGATCGCCCCAGTCACGGTAGGTGGGCGGGGCGATCTTGGGAATCTGCTGGTGGCTGAGCGATTCACGGTAGTTATCGACCCGGATGGTCTTGCCACGTACCTGGTATTCGTTGACCGGGGCAGTGACCGAACGGGCTCGTTCGGGCCAGGCGCGCAACAGGTGGACGGCCTCGCTAGATAGTTCCTTCATAGCCTCGTTGTAGCGCCGGCGCAGCAGGACAAGAGTGCGATCATCATCTCGCAGATCGGCGGATACATACGGCGCTCGTTCCGCCGGCAACTGGGGATCGTTCAGTGCCTGTAACGATACGTAGTAACTCTGCGCGTTGCTGGCCGCTTCGGCTTGGCGTCCAATTTCTCTGTCAATGTCACGGCCCTGCTCGGCGATCTCGGCGAGATAGCGCACGCGCTGCCCGGGAATCAACACGGTAGCGCGCGGCGCGCGCAGCGAAGTGTCCACGTCCGGATCAAAATCGCAACGAACAGGGAAACTGGAGTCGGAGCCCTGTTTTATCTTCGTATTTTTTATCTTCGTATTCGCCGAAGACCCCGCCTGAAAGCCAGACACAGAGCTCTGATCCAAATTTTCGCGCAGCAACCGGCACAGGTTGGCGAACATCCAGGTGATACCGGGATCGTTGAACTGGCTAGCGATGGTCGGATAAACCGGCACCTCGTCGTCGCTGAGCTTGAAGGCAGTCCGGTTACGCTGCCACTGTTTGCGTACGTCGCGCAGGGCATCCTCGGCGCCGCGCTTGTCGAACTTGTTGAGTACGATCAACTCGGCAAAGTCGATCATGTCAATCTTCTCGAGCTGGATGGCCGCGCCGTAGTCGCTGGTCATAACGTAGACCGGCAAGTCGACCAGATCGACAATCTCCGAGTCCGATTGACCAATACCGGCGGTTTCGACAATGACCAGGTCGTAGTCCTGCGCCTTGAGGAAAGCAATGCAATCGTGTAGCACATGGCTGGTGGCGGCGTGCGCGCGACGCGTGGCCATGGAGCGCATAAACACGCGCGGCGAACGTAGCGAATTCATGCGTATGCGATCGCCCAGTAACGCTCCACCGGAGCGCCGACGGGTCGGATCCACCGCCAGCACCGCGATCCGCATCTGCGGAAAGGCATGCAAAAAACGCAGCAGCAATTCGTCCACCACCGAGGACTTGCCGGCGCCGCCGGTTCCGGTCAGGCCCAGCACCGGGGTTATGGGCCGGGATTCGGTCTGCCTGGCCCACTGCTTGCGCAATCCATCCAGCTCGGATTCGGAAAAAACGTTGTCTTCCAGCGCGCTGAGCATCCGCCCGACACCGATCTCATCGGCAATGTCCACGATTGCCGGTTCATGCAAGTCCCGTGCTCCGAGCCCCGAGTCCCGAGCGTGAGCGGCACGCCCGACCAGATCCTCGATCATTCCCGTGAGCCCCATGCGCATACCGTCGTTGGGGTGATAAATACGCTCCACTCCATACTTCTGCAGCTCAGCGCTTTCATCCGGGGTGATGGTGCCGCCGCCGCCACCAAATACGCGTATATGCCCGGCACCGCGCTCGCGCAGCATGTCAACCATGTACTTGAAATACTCCATGTGCCCGCCCTGATAGGACGAGAGGGCAATGCCATCGGCATCTTCCTGCAACGCCGCACGCACCACATCCTCGACCGAGCGGTTATGACCCAGATGGATAACCTCGACACCCTGAGCCTGGATGATGCGCCGTATGATGTTGATGGCAGCGTCATGACCATCGAACAGGCTGGCTGCAGTAACGAAGCGAAGAGGAGAATGTTTGCCCTCCATCTGTGGCTCGGCGATCTGTTTGGCTAGGGTGCTCATGAAACCTCCACGGATCCACTCCGGGGCAATTCATGATTCTAACGCACCGACAAAAGCTCATCGCCCAACATGGGCCCCAGACCTGCAACCTGCCGCGGCTTTCAGTAAAATACGGGCTTCGCACGACACCGGTTGCCACTGACCGGACACCCCACAATGGAACGACCACCAAAATACCGGAAGATATCCTCCCGCATCAATGCTCCCGCCTCGACCGATTCCGCCGCCACATAGTAGGAAGCACCCGGACAAGAACTGCCCCCTTTCTACATGAATGCTCGCCTACCACTACGCCGCTTGGCCCGCTCTACCTTGAGCGCCCTCAACTCTGAAACTAATTTCTCTCAGGTCGCCCCAGGCTCGATTAGGCCACGGCTGGCAATGGCCGGATCACTGAAACTGGAGCGGCCAGTTTCGATATGACCGGCCAGCCTGCGGACATAATGTGGATCATCTTCACGAGTGATACTGAAGTCGTACCAATGATCCTGACCGGTAATATTCCAAATACTCTCGACTGACCCACCCGGCGCCAGTTTGTAAAGTTGGGTAGCCGCCGTCGAGTAAGCATTGCGTACATGGCAAATGCAGGGTTGGTCACCATCGTTGCGCAACAGTAATACCAGCCGATCACGGTCGGCATGATAGCGCATCTTGACCTCAGGTCGTGCCGACGACTTTACCGGTACCGATCCAGCAAAACGGCATAGGAAACCGTTAGGTCCATGCAAAGTCACATCATAACCATGACTACCCGGCCAAGTATCGTCCAGCGAGTCCGCCGCACCGACGGTATAGAACCGAGGCGTGAGCCTACCCCCTGCAGCATAGGCATTAAGAGCCACCCCGACCGGGCTGCGATTAGCCAGATGCAAATTCAGACCGCCATCAGCCCCCACCCGAGCAGCAACCTCAAAAACATAGGGCAAAGCCCGCGCCGGACGCTGGCCAACCTCCTGTTGGGGCATTTTCTGATTCACCGGCACCTGTGGATCTGGAAGCTGTTCGGTGGCATCGACCCGGGTGATGTACTCTGCAGTATCAGGCAGTTCCGGCCAGAGCGGATCAGTACCGGAAAAATCAAAAGCACTGAGTAGATCACCCGCTACCGCTCGCCGCCACGGGGTGATGTTCGGTTCAGCAACGCCAAAGCGAGCCTCGAGAAAACGCAGGATAGAGGTGTGATCGAATACCTGCGAGTTAACCCAGCCCCCTCGACTCCAGGGTGAAACCACCAGCATTGGCACACGTAAACCAAAACCCACCGGCACTCCGTGGTAATCCTCGCCCGTTGTCTCGACCGTGCTTTTACCCAGCGCCGGATCAATAGCCGGAAGTGCCGGCGGCACATGATCGAAAAAACCGTCATTCTCATCATAGTTGATCAGGAACACGGTCTTAGACCAGACCGTGGGATTCTCCGCCAACACATTGAGAAGACGCGCACTCAATGACTCGCCATAGGCCGGCGTGGCCTCAGGATGCTCGCTCATGATATAGGGAGCAACGATCCACGACACTTGAGGCAACGTGCCACCCCGCACATCCTTCTCGAAGGCCGCGACCAGGTGTTGCCCACGTGAGGCTCGTGCATTGGCCGCTGTAGAACCCGAGGCCCAAGTGCGACCCCGTCGATAGAGTTCCGAATCTCTCTTGAGATCACGAAATGCAGTAAATAACTGTATTGTATTGTCGCCGTAATTGTCGTACTCCTGATAGACCTTCCAGGACACGCCCGCCTTCTGCAAACGCTGTGCATAGGTCGTCCAGGGATACCCCTTGAACTGATTGTGATCACGGGCCATGTCGGCGGTATTGTTGTCGTCATGCATGTTGGCGATCGCTTGCTTGCCCGTCTCACTAACGCTGAGGCCGCTGGTCCCGGTAAATAAAAACATCCGGTTAGGATCGGTTGGGCCGAACAACGAGGCATGGTATCCATCACATACCGTGAAGGCATCGGCCAGTGCGTAATAAAACGGAATATCCTCGCGCTGAAAGTAACCCATAGTCATCGCGGTCTTCTGCGACACCCAAGCATCGTGATTCGCCCAAGTTTGGTGCGACCCTTTCCAATCGTGATTCAGGTCCTTCATGGTCTGCGCGCTGGTATCGGCGCTGTTGAGATGGAAGGGCAGTACGTAGTCTGGAGAGCCGGGTGTTACCGGCTGATACCAGACCGGCTTGCCATCAGGCAACCCCAATGGACGCGGGTCGCCGAACCCACGCACCCCCCGCATGGAACCAAAATAGTGATCAAAGGAGCGGTTTTCCTGCATGAAAATAACCACATGCTGGACATCCTCAATAGTGCCTTTCACTCGAGTCGGGGCCACCGCCAAGGCCTTGCGGATAACCGGGGGTAAAGCCTGCCCCGCCGCGAGCGTAGCGGCAGCGAGAGCTGACTTGGTTAGAAACCGGCGGCGACTTTTATCAACCATTGCGAATCTCCTAGGCCAGCGCCGCATAAACGACGCGGCAGTGATGACAAACTAAGCAGTCTGGATGACCGGAACGTGACAGGGGCACCTCCCGGTCGTTGCAGAATATCAATACTAAATCAGTCCGTTTTTGCAGCACCCGAACCCGACTCATTTCCACTGCAAAAAAAGGGGCCGCCCGGCATCAGTGCCAGACAGCCCTGCTAGATCTATCAGAAGTGGGTTGAGACGGTGAAAATGACGGTACGCGGCGGGGCAATCCAGTAGTAACCAGGGTTACCAGCCGAACTCAGTGTACCCAGATAACGCCGGTTGAACAGATTGGTGACGTTGAGCAACAGGTCCACCGACTTGAATAACCGCATATTCTGGCCGAGATTCACCCGGTAACCAACGTACCCGTTGAAGACCGAATAAGGAGGCATTTTCTCAGTATTGTCGATGGTGCCATAGCGATCCCCGACGTACTTAGCCGAGACCCCCATCCGATAGCCGGCCGAATGGTAGTTAACGGCCAAGACCAGCATCCGTCCCGGTTGCCCCGCGACTCTGTTACCGGCCTTGATGCCGTTGATATTGCCAAGATAGGTCGAATCGTTCAGCGTTGCCGAGGTATACAGGTCGAGCGTTGGCAGCACCCTCCAGTCAGCCAGCGCTTCCACTCCCTTGGAGGCCACGCCACCGACGTTGACGAAGGTACCAGCGGTACCGTTGGTGTAGTTGATCAGCGTAACATTATCCGCAGACGGTCTCACAAAGGTGATTTGGTTGGCAAAGCGAGTGTGATAACCGGCGATGCTGGCCTGGAAACGCGGCGAATTGTAGCGCAACCCGAAGTCAATATTGTTGGCAGTTTCCGGACGCACATGGCTGATGTCGGTACCGATGGCGGCAGTCTGTAGAACCGTGTCAGGTACCGGAGCAAAGTTCTTGGTATAGCTGGCATAAACCTGCAAGCTTGGATTTAAATGGAACACCGCACCGACGGATGGCAGCAGGCCGGAATTGCTACTGATTGAAGCAAACCGACTCCCGTTTTGTATCATGTTATAACCGTTCAAGCTAACCAAATACTTGCTGACACCGACCGACAGATTAAGACGCCCCAGATGAATACGGTCTTGGGCATACAACTTGCGGGTATCGGTTTGCAGCCGCTGAGAGAATTGCTGATAATACGGCGGCCGCGAATAATTCCAGTAAGTCAGAGGATCGATCACCGCATACCAGACACGTCCATTCCGGCGATTCTGGTTCTGAAACCAAATGCCGGCCATGATGCGGTTGAAACCAATGTTCCAATGACCCTTGGCAATGAAACCGAGGCGGTTGTTCTT
>CAJXGK010000097.1 GCA_913053815.1 uncultured Rhodanobacteraceae bacterium | reverse complement strand
GGCCGTGGTTTGCGATGCCCTTGTCTGGTCATCCCGGGCGACGACCCGGGATCCACGTGCTGGCGGCGCTGTCCGATGTCCGATGGGACCTCGAACGTGGTCCGGGCCGGGTAGATTCCCCCCTGCGCGGGAATGACGGTGATGAGGGTGGCGGCAGCTTGTTCATTACTGTGGTTTGCGGTGCGGGGCCAGGCAAATGAACAGGCCGGTAACCATCACGCCATCTGGTGATCCCACAATACAAATACTGCATGAGACGGACCCATAGCCTATAGATTGTGGTTGAGGTACGAACCTCAACGTGGCAAGGGCTCCCAGGGTACCTACCGCCAGTGAGTGAAAGCTTGCCATCACCAAGCAGGACAGATTTCGGCTCACTCTGTCATTGGCATGGCCTCGTGCGATGATGTGGCCTTGATAGTCCACCCTTCATTCACCTGTCATTACCCTGATCCCTCATGCCCCGTTTTTGGAACAGTCTGATTCCCGGTTTGTTGTTGCTTGCTGGGGGGGGCCATGCCGTAATTGCCAGCGATCACGTTCCAGCCCCGGCTAAATCTGCCACGGTTGCAATGCCCACATCCTCGGCAGCGGTGGCACCTCCCACTGCCGTGCTGGGTACTGATTTACCTCCCCCAGCAAGTCAAACGACACAAGCAGTGCAGACCGGCAGAGCCGAGTCTGTTACGGTTCGAGCGGCAGCGGTGATGGCGGCTCCGCACATGACCGCACTGGCCCAAAAGATTCGTGCGTTCCTTGAGCAGCCGCGTTTCAAGGGTGCCATGTGGGGTATCGACGTAGAGGATCTGCGCAGTGGCCGTACTGTGTATACCCACAATGCCCGCAAGTTGTTTATCCTGGCATCCAACACCAAGCTATTCACCGCCTCATTGGCGCTGGCTAAATTGGGGCCAAATTATCGTATGGATACTTCGCTTTACGCTACCGCCCGCCCCAGTGGTAACGGTGTACTGCGTGGCGATCTGCTTCTCTACGGCCGGGGTGATCCGAGTCTGGGTAGGCGTATTGAGGGTTATTCAAGCGCCGACTGGGCCCAGCGTCTTGCTGAGGCGCTGGTCGCACAGGGTATTCGCAGCATCCACGGCAATTTGATTGTTGATGACACCTATTTCCAGGGATCACCCATTACTCCGGGCTGGGAGGCTGAGGATCTGCAAAGTGCCTTTGCACCGCTGCCCACCGCTCTGAACGTGCAGGGCAATGTGTTCCGTTTGCTCGTCTCCCGACGTGGTCGTCATTGTTGCAAGGTGGTGGTAAAACCCGCAGCTGCCGGTATCCATATCTTTAATCTGACTCGGGAAGCGGCTAACGATGGCGGCAACGGTTTGGGTATTTATCGCCCTCCCGGTACTCACCGGGTCTATGTGTATGACCATCTGCGTACGGGCCTGCGAACCCGGGAGTTTCTACTGTCGGTACCGAACCCCGCTCTGATGGCCGGCAAACTGCTGCGTGAGGCCCTAGTCAGTAAGGGCATTCGGCTCCATGGTACGGTGCGTGCCGTGCACTGGCCGCAAACGGACCCATTACTCAGTAACCCCCATTTGCGTCGTGTAGCGAGTATCGCTTCACCCCCGCTGCGCGCCCTGATCCATCACATGTTGAAGCAGTCCGATAATCTCTATGCGCAACTGTTATTGCTGCAAGTGGGGGTGAAGACAGCGCAGACGGGCGTGTGCAGTGATCGGCCCAGGCTTCCCGTCAACAGCAATGAATGGGGCTTGTGTGCAATGCGTGCCTTTCTTCGCCACATCGGGATTCCGGCTTCGGAAGCCAATTTTGACGAAGGCTCGGGTTTATCGCGTAAAGATGTGGTGGCACCTGCCGCCATGGTCAGCCTACTGGATTGGGTACGCCAGCAACCCTTTGCAAAGGTATTCGATGAAGCGCTGCCGGTGGCCGGAGTTGATGGCACCCTACAATGGCGTATGCGTGGCGGTGCAGCCATGGACAATCTGCATGCCAAGACCGGTACTTTGGCCTATGCCTACACACTAGCCGGCTATGTGACCGATGCTGCCGGCCGAACTCTGGCCTTTTCACTTATGCTCAACAACTATCTGCGGCAGATGGATAGCCAGGGTATCCCGGTTGATCCCCGGCCGAGCCAGGATCTGGATGCCTTGGCCGATATGCTGGCGGATACAAGATCGGTTCCGGTTGGATCCTCTGTCCGGATTTCTCAACACCCGGAGGTCGGCGTTACGACCACTCCTATTAAACCGGCAGAGGGGCGCGCTCGGCCCGAAAGTGAGCGACCCTGATCCTCAGGTACGCAGTCGCGCCAGCGTCGTTTTATAGCGTGCGGCAATCGCCTCGTGCTGCACATGGCGACCTTCATGTACCAGACAACGGTTATTGCGATACACCTCCCGGACCAGCGGAACGTTGCCGGCAAAGATCCAGCTGTCCAGTACTTCGTCGGCCTGGCGCACCGTCAGCAGGGGGTGGGAAGCATCCAGGCTGATCGTTCCGGCGGAACTCGATGCACTATCTAGTCCGGCTGCCTGCCAGCCTCCAGCCTGGGCTGCTGCAAACAGTCGCGCACCCGTATGAGAGGTCGTTGCATCAGCCACCAGATTGCGCCCCCGGTTGCGCAGCCGCTGGCCATACTCGAGCCAGCGCAGTTCCTCGACCGGCGAGACCGAAATGTGACTATCCGAGCCAATCCCCATACGGCCGCCGGCCTGGAAGTATTCCAGCAAGGGGAACAGGCCGTCACCAAGATTGGCCTCGGTGCTGGGGCATAGTCCGGCCACGGCCCCGGTTGCCGCCAGACGACACGTTTCATCCTTGTCCATATGGGTGGCGTGGACCAGACACCAGCGCGCATCAACCGAAGCATGGTCGAGTAGCCAAGCCACCGGTGTTGCTCCCCGGGCAATGCGACAGTTCTCTACTTCGGCGGTCTGTTCGGCGATATGAATATGGATGGGAGCATCCTGGGCCAAGCCGCTTTCGAGCACCGCCGTCATGGCTTGTCCCGACACCGCGCGCAAGGAATGAAACGCCAGGCCAAGGCGAAGCTGAGGGTGCTGGGTGTGCAAATCTCCGAGCAAGCACAGGAACGTCTCGACATGGTGGGCAAAGCGACGTTGGACTGCATCGAGGGGACGGCCATCAAAACCGCCCTGCATGTATAGAACGGGCAGCAAGGTCAGGCCAATGCCGGTTTCCTGTGCTGCTGCGACCAGCGCATCGGCCATGGCGAAAGTTGGCGTGTAGGCCCGGCCATCACGGCGATGATGCAGATAGTGGAACTCACAAACATGGGTATAACCTGATTCCAGCATCTCTGCATAGAGTTGGGCCGCAATCGCGTGCAGGTCTTGCGGCTCGATTCGGGCGGTAAAGCGGTACATTGCTTCACGCCAGGTCCAAAAGCTATCTGCCTCTGATCCGCGGTGTTCGGCCAATCCGGCCATGGCGCGCTGCAAGGCGTGTGAATGCAGATTGACCAAGCCGGGCAGAATCCAGTCGGTGTCCAATCTTACCGGGTCAACCAGGTTGCCGGTAGGCGGCTGCCAGCCGGAAGGAGTCCAAAAACGCGCCAAGTCCATTGGGTTACTCATTATCTTTTACCCTGGTCTACCACCCATGCCGAGCATTAAGCAAAATCCGCTGCCACAAGCATGCCATGAGTTTCGGCATAATAGGGCATGACTTCGCCGCTGCCACAGCAACCTGAACAACTGCCTGTAGCAGATCGGCCTCCCCCCTATCGTCATCATGGCCACCAGTCCGAGCCTGATCCCACGCCTTGGCGACGCCGATTGGTTCTTTGGGGCAGTGCGATCGTTGCTGGACTGGTCTCAGTATTTTTCGTTAAGACGACAACCTGGGCCTACGACTTCTTCGTCTGGGCCACCACCGGACGAGCGTGGATTGCCCTGCTGATCACCCCCCCGGCTTTCGCCCTGTTCGCCTGGATTACCTCAGGCAAGCTACGCGGGGCCCGCGGCAGCGGCATTCCCGAAGTCATTGCCTCGGTTGATGTTCCTGAACAACCTTTTCACTTGCGGCTGTTGGGCATGCCGGTGGTTCTGGCGAAGATGCTGCTAACCATTGGCGGTCTTGCGGTAGGCGCTTCGATTGGCCGCGAAGGTCCCACCGTGCATGTCGCCGCGGGCATCATGTATGCAGTCGGCCGACGCTTTGGTTTTGACGATCCCAAGGCGGCGGCCCGCTTTATCCTGGCCGGTGGTGGTGCCGGTCTGGCGGCGGCCTTCAATACCCCGCTGGCCGGAGTGGTTTTTGCCATCGAGGAGATTGCCGGGGCTTTTGAGCACCGGGTCAGTGGCATTATTATTACTGCCGTATTTTTCTCGGGCCTGGTATCGCTCGGATTACTCGGTGATTACACCTATTTCGGTACCGTGCAGGCTAGCCTGCCTCTTGGCGAAGGGTGGATCGCCGTCGTGGTTTTTGGCCTAGTTGGAGGTCTGCTTGGCGGCATTTTTGCACGCCTTATTTTACTCGATGGCATTGCCCTGCTGCGCTGGATTGGGCGTCTGCGCGAGCGTTTCCCCATAGGTTTTGCACTGGCCTGCGGCCTGGCGCTGGTAGCACTCGGTCTTTCCAGTCATGGGGCCGTGTATGGCTCGGGTTACGACCAGGCCCGGGCCTTGCTGCAGGGCACCCCGTCCGGCGCCGATATGACTTTTGGTGGCTTCAAATTGCTGGCCAATGTGGTGTCCTACTGGGCTGGCATTCCCGGGGGGCTGTTCTCTCCGGCGCTGGCTGTAGGCACAGGTATCGGCCAGAATCTGACTTTCCTGTTTCCACACCTGCAGCCCTCCACGATTATGGTGCTGGGCATGGCCGGTTACCTGGCGGGGGTTACCCAAACGCCATTGACCGCTTCGGTGATCTCTATGGAGCTGACCAACAATCAGGGTATGGTGTTGCCGATTCTGGCGGTATGCCTGCTGGCCCGTGCTTCCTCTGCTCTGGTTTGCAAAGTACCGGTTTATCGAGCCTTCGCCGACCGTATCCTCGAACAACATGCGGTGGAACACGCCGCCCAGAGATCCAACCAGGAGCCATCATGAACCCGGTCCGGTTTCTCAGTACTCAGCATGGCCCAGGGATGCTTAAGCGGGCCCGCCTGCTTACCCTTGATGGGCCACAATGGGGGCCGATTGAGCACGCTGCGCTGGTCTGGGAAAACGGGCTGTTAGCTTGGGTTGGCCGGGAACGTGAGCTGCCGGCCTGCTGGCAACCGCTGCATAATACAGCCATCGATGCCGAAGGCATGCTGGTAACGCCCGGGCTGATCGATTGCCATACTCACCTCATCTTCGCCGGCTCCCGTGCTGGTGAGTTTGAACGCCGCTTGCAGGGGGTGAGTTACCCAACGATCGCTAGCGAGGGCGGAGGTATTCTTGCCACGGTACAGGCCACCCGCGAAGCCAGCGAGGACCACTTGCTGGCTTCGGCATTGCCACGGGCTCGCGCACTGCTTGCCGACGGGGTCACCACGCTGGAGATCAAATCAGGCTATGGCCTGCGCTTCGAAGATGAACGCAAAATGCTGCGTGCGGCACGTCGGTTGGGACGTGAACTCGATCTCGATGTTCATCTCACCTGCCTGGCTGCACACGCCTTGCCGGAGGAGTTTGCCGGACAAGCCGATGCCTATATTGATGAGGTTTGCAGGTGGTTGCCCCGACTCGCAGAAGAGGGTTTGGTGGATGCGGTAGATGCCTTTTGTGAGGGCATCGGATTCAAGCCTGCGCAGGTTCGGCGGGTGTTTGCAGCAGCCGGTCGGCTGGGATTGCCGGTGAAGCTGCACGCCGACCAACTCAGTGATCTGGGTGGGGCCCAACTGCTGGCTGATTATCAAGGTCTTTCGGCCGACCATATCGAATACAGCAACGCTGAGGGTGTCCGTGCCCTGGCTGCAAGCGGGGCCACGGCGGTATTGCTGCCCGGGGCCTTTTTGGGTCTCCACGCAGACCGACTGCCACCTATCTCAGAACTTCGCCACCAAGGTGTGCCCATGGCGGTAGCGACCGATTGCAATCCCGGTAGTTCACCGCTGTTATCGCTACGTTTGGCCATGAGTCTGGCTTGCACGCTTTTCCAACTGACCCCGGAAGAGGCTTTACGTGGTGTAACCGAGCATGCAGCCCGTGCTTTGGGCTGCACAGATCGAGGCCGCTTGCGGGCGGGTTTGCGTGCCGATTTCCTGCTCTGGAATGTCGCCGAACCCGCGGAACTGGCGTACTGGATGGCGGGCCAACCGCTGCACACCGTAGCCAGCGCCGGAGCGAAGCCCGACAACGTCCAAATCTGAGCCTGGGCAGTATGAGTCCCGGGCACATCGGCCCGAATCCGTTACCTTGCGTCTGTGCGTATCGGGACGGGAGGATCGGGTGCTCTCAGGTTTTCTTGGTTCGGGCCGCGGTTTTCGTGGCCGTCTTGGCCACTGCTTTGGGTGTGGCACTCTTTACCACCGGCGCAGTATTTGCAGAGGGTGCCCCGTGAGAGCGTTTGATGCCGTGGCTGCCACGATAAATTTTGCCACGCTTGGTGCGTATATCACCCTTGCCCATAAGAATCCTTATGTAGATGGAACGCTCAGAATAGCAGCGCTGCGGAAGCTCGCCAATCGGGTTATCGCTACGGATCAAAACTAGCCAACCTAACCCCGATGGTGTGGATTTGGACACTTAGCAGGGTCGAAACAAAGGCTATCTCATAACTCGGACTATAGAGACGGCACGAAATATCCATGCACTTGCAGGTCATCCCGTGCTCGAATTCATCCTGTCCTGCAAGTCCAGGCTCAAAGACATACCGGTTTAGTAGTGCTGATGGCAACAAGTTTCCACCCACCTACAGGGGACAGGCGCCTTCTCT
>CAJXGK010000096.1 GCA_913053815.1 uncultured Rhodanobacteraceae bacterium | reverse complement strand
CCGCTACAGGCAGCATTGAAAATAATTAGTGTCAGGTCTCACCTGCAATACCTGACTGTTTTTGTCGGTTTCTGTTTTTGAGTATATAACTGAAACATTGATCTGGATCATCGCTATTCGATGAGGAAATCGCTAAAAAGCATAGCCCATGATAAATTTTAAAGAAATAGATGGCTGTTGACCTGGTCTTTGACAAGGATCTGATCGCCCGCTACGACAAGGCAGGTCCACGTTATACCTCTTACCCGACGGCGGTACAGTTTCAGGAAGAATTCGGTAACGCCAGTTATGTCGAGAATGCTTTGTGTACCAATGAAAATATGGTTCCGCATCAGCTGTCTCTCTATTTTCATCTGCCCTTCTGCAATACGGTTTGTTACTACTGCGCCTGCAACAAGATCATCACCAATAATCGTAAGCATGCAGCGCCCTACCTGAAGTTATTGCACAGGGAAATTGAATTACAGGCAGCCTTGTTCGATAAAGACAGGCAGGTAAACCAGCTGCATTGGGGTGGTGGCACACCGACATTTATCAGCAGGGAGCAAATGTCCGATTTAATGGCTTTCACCCGTTCCCATTTCTCTCTTAGAGATGATAACAAAGGGGAATATTCCGTCGAGCTTGATCCAAGAGAATGCGATGCAGAAACCATTGCACTACTGCGCAACCTGGGATTCAATCGAGTCAGTCTTGGTGTCCAGGATTTTGATCCGGAAGTACAGAAGTCGGTCAATCGAATTCAGAGCGAAGAAGAAACCTTTGCGATCATAGAAGCGGCGCGCCATGAAGGATACAAATCTATCAGTCTGGATTTGATTTACGGTCTGCCAAAACAAAGCGCTGACAGTTTTGCCCAAACGCTGGAAAAAGTAATTTCCATGCAACCGGACAGACTGTCAATTTTTAATTATGCGCACATGCCGGATCGTTTTAAGGTACAGAAACAGATTAATGAAGCCGAGTTACCCGATCCTGCTGTAAAACTGGAAATATTCCAGAATAATATTAATACTTTGATCAAGGCGGGCTATGTCTACATTGGCATGGACCACTTTGCCAAAGCCAGTGATGATCTGGTAAAAGCTCAGCAAAATGGCACATTGCACCGTAATTTTCAGGGTTATTCCACCCATGCCGAATGCGATATCGTGGCTATGGGCATGAGTGCAATCAGCCGCATTGGCCGATCCTTCAGCCAGAATGCGAGAGATCTCATCGGTTATTACGCAGCTCTGGATCAAGGCCGGTTGCCGGTTGCGCGGGGGCTGCAGTTGAGCCTGGATGATGAGATTCGCGGCACCCTGATTGCTGAGTTGATGTGTCAGAATCGCATCGATATACAGGGTTTCGGAGCCAGGTACCAAATTGATTTCAAGGACTACTTTTCTGAAGAGTTAAAACGGCTTGAAACACTAGTCAAAGACGGGCTGGTGACCTGGGACCATAAAGGTTTCAGTGTAACCCCTCGTGGTCGCCTGTTGGTACGCACTGTAGCCATGTGTTTTGATGCCTACCTGGAACGGCAGAACGGGCACAATGCTCCCCGCTATTCGCGAACCATCTGAACTCTCAAACCGCTTACCGGGCCGGATTGACCCGAATCTGCTACAGTTTAACGGGTTTCAGATAATGTGTTGGGTGAAACTGGACGGATCACCGTCCCAAGGTTTGAACCACTCCCGGCGAGCACGTTGTAGCGCATGGTGAGGTTCGCGGGGGGTCATTTTTAGGGCGCGGCCATCTTCCAGCCATTGGGCTACGGCATTGATGATCCGGACGTTGCGACAACTCTGAGCGTGATCATTAATACCGGTATAACCGGCCAAGGTCACCCCGGCGACGGCACTGGAGCGGAAAGGCACCCGGCCGTCACCAAAAATCTCCAGGTTCACGGCTGCGAAGTCGAACCAGTTCGGGTTGTGTCGGTTGGTGGTGAGAATTGGTAGTCGAATAGCCGTGGGGAGGCCGGCACCGCTGAGAATCAGTACCCGGTCGGCATGCGCGGTAAGGGTGCGGTCGGAAAGCATGCGCACCGCACTCTTGCCGCCATGGCGGGCCGTGGGCCCGCGGATGAAAGCCTCGGCATTAGTGAGGTGTTGGCTCTGAAACTCACCGCCGTCGCGGACATTGGCCTGCCATTGCCGGGCATCAAACAGATCCAGCTCACCCCCCTGCTCGTCCACCGTTGCCCCCGCGAAGAAAGGAGTCATCGAATACACCGAAGCGAAGCCCCGGGTGATACGTCGATAGTCTTCGTCGGTGCCGAACCAGCCGTCCCGTTCACCTACGACGAGTGCATAGGGGGCACCGATGGATCCACGAAAAGGGGGGACGATGAAGACCACCCGCCCAATACCGGCGAAGGGGTTGCGTGAATTCCGCGCGAACAGTGCACCGCGTAACACCAAACCACCCATGCTGTGAGTAATCAGGGAAATGGTTGGATCGACACCGCGGGCTTGTTCGCGCTCGGCCACCTCATCGAGAAACGCAGCCAGAGCCAGAGCGCTGCGATCCAAAGGCCGACGCCAGTCGTAGGTGAACACATGTACTGGTTCAGGGGCTTTCCATGCGCGTAACTTAGCGATCAGTGGACCATAGGCATGGCGGATGACGCGAAACGGATGCATCCAGTGATCGGCAGCGCTCTCGTGCAGGCCATCAGCCAGACGTATGTCCAGTGAATCCTCGAAGCTATTACCACCGGACATTTCTTGCAGACTCCAGCGCAACGGCCAGTCCAGTGGATAACTATCCACCAATTCGGAGCCTTTGATGCCGGGAACGAAAACGATAGCCATAACCGTAACAGTAGCAGCCTTATGGACTAACGAGGGATTGTAGCGAGGGACAGGGCCAGCAAGCCGAAATTTAGGCCAAAGAGTGATGTGCGCATTCATCCGCATCCCGACAGAAGGCGAGACCAGGCACCAAAATCCGCTCATGCTTACGTTACTGCCGCCATCCTGGATACGACGATTTGCTCTGTGTAGGCAATGAGAGCCTCGCCCATGAGCTCGTTATGGCCTCACGACAAATTCACCGCAGCGGGATGGTTCACAGGTGCGACACTTTGCTCAGGAATAGGCAGGTCTTATCATCTATAGTTAGAATCATAGTTTGGCCGCCATTTTGAACAGTCCAGAGGAATTCGTTGTGGCACAGCGTGCATTGAATACCGCACCGGAGCTATGCGCTGTTGACTTTCAAGCGGATCATGCCTCAGCTTGTGACGGCTGTGCATTGGTCGGCATGTGCACGGCAATCGGCTTCGGGGAACCCGGGTTCCAGAATGTGGAAAAACTGATTGCCAAGGCCGGACCCTATCGTGCAGGAGACACCATCTTTCGGCTGGATGAACCATTCGAAAACTTGTATGCCATCAAGTCGGGCATGGTCAAAGCCGTGCACCTGGATGCAGAAGGTCACGAGCAGGTACGTGGATTTTTTCTTCCCGGAGAACTGGTCGGCTTCGAGGCCATCAGTTCCGGTAAGTATCGCTGCGATGGCGTAGTACTTGATGACACCTGGGTGTGTCGTCTACCTTTCACACGTTTGAGTGCTGTGGCGGCCCAACAGGATCAGGTTCAGCTGCACCTGTTCAAGCTACTCAGCCGGGCCATATCCGACCAGGCCGAGCGAAACTGGGATTTGAGTGCTGACCAGCGCTTGGCTGCTTTTCTTCTCGATCTGTCGCAACGTTATGCAGCACGTGGGTTTTCTCCCATCCGCTTCCGCCTTTGCATGTCCCGCGGTGACATTGCTAATTACTTGCGACTCGCTGCGGAAACAGTCAGCCGGGTGTTGGCTCGTTTACGTAGCCAAGGCATTCTGGATGTCCACGGGCGTGATGCTGAATTGCTCAAGCCGGAGGTTCTGCAGGCGATGCTCGCTGGTACGTCATTACGCAGCTAGCTGGCTGATTCGGAAGCTTTCTCGATTTATAGGCCCCGTTACATCACCAGGGTCTACATAGGTAGAGCCCGGTGCGCACTCACAGAGGCGTGTCTCAGCCGGTTAACGGGCAGCCATTAAGGCCAGACACATGTCGAGCATGCGGTTGGAAAAGCCCCACTCGTTGTCGTACCACGAGCACACCTTGACCAGGGTGCCGCCCATGACCTTGGTCAAGGTGGCATCGTAGATCGATGAATGTGTATTGTGGTTGAAGTCTACCGAAACCAACGGTTTTCTATTGAGGTCAAGAATACCCTTAAGGGCTCCGTTGGCCGCTTCCTGAACGGCCGCATCAATGGCCTCCTTACTGGTGGCTTGCGCGGCGACAAAGCTCAGGTCGACGACCGACACATTGATGGTCGGTATGCGCATGGCAAAGCCATCCAGCTTGCCGTTGAGGTCGGGCAAAACCAGGCCGACCGCCGCCGCGGCTCCGGTTTTGGTGGGGATCTGCGACATCGTGGCCGAACGGGCACGCCTCAAGTCCTTGTGGAAGACGTCGCTAAGTACCTGATCATTGGTGTAGGCGTGGATCGTAGTCATCAGTCCATGCACGATACCGATCTTCTCATGCAGCACCTTGGCCAATGGAGCCAGACAGTTGGTGGTGCAAGAAGCGTTGGAGATAACTTGGTGGCTGGCTTTGAGATCGTGGTGGTTGACACCGTAGACGAAGGTTCCGTCAATGTCCTTACCGCCCGGGGCCGAGATAATCACCTTTTTCGCCCCCGCGGCAAGATGAGCTGAGGCCCTTTCCTTGGTGGTGAATAGACCCGTACATTCCAGCACTACATCAACGCCCAGCTCACCCCAGGGAAGTTTTGCGGGATCGCGCTCAGCGCAGACCCTGATCCGGTCGCCCTTGACGATCAGGTCACCGCTATCAACGGTAATGGGGTGGGGAAATTTGCCGTGGACGGTATCGTACTGGGTAAGATAGGCGTTGGTCTCAGCATCACCGAGATCATTGATCGCTAACACCTGAAGCGGCTCGGTGCGATCAACCTCGTAGAGCGCACGAAGGATATTGCGGCCAATACGGCCATACCCGTTGATGGCAACCTTGATAGTCATGGATCAGCATCCTTTGGAACAGCTTGAAGAATCACTCATTTTACGGCAAAGCACAAGCCTATAGGCGGTACCTCTTTGTTACGGGAGTACCTTGATAAACGTACTATACGGCCCAATTGCTGCGTTGCCTCCTTGCTTGCTCGCTCCGCAGCTATCTGGATGATAGGTGCGGAGATTCGTTCCGGAACTCGAACCGCTCGCTACGGTTTTACCCAATATCCGTAGTGGCTTGGAACCGGTACACTGCAGGCATTTAGTATGCAAGTCTTGGCAGCGACCGGTCTTCTGCCACATTGGACGGCGCTGACTCATGTCGGCATTGGTTCGTTTTGCAGTTAGCAAAGCTCATGAAATATTACCGAAAAATACCCCTGTTCATTCTGCTGGGCCTGCTTGGCCTCGGTATCCGCCCGGTATTTGCCTGGGGTCCGCTTGGCCACCGTATTATCGCTGATCTGGCCGAGGTGCAACTGACTCCCTCGGCACATGCCAATGTGAATCGAATTCTTGCCTTTGAACACGCTCCATCCCTGGCAAGTGTGGCGCTTTGGGCCGATACTTTGCGCGACGCTCCATCCCCAGCGATGGAGGCCTTGGGTCGGCATACCCGGCGCATGCATTACCTGCGCATCCATAGTTCTTCTTGCGTGTACCAGGCTCGTCGCGATTGTCCCGATGGGCAGTGTGTGGTGGGGGCCATTACTCACTACGCCCGGATTCTCGGCGATACCCAAATACCGATGGCGAAACGTGCCCAGGCCCTGAATTTTGTGGTGCATTTTGTGGCTGATGTCCATCAACCATTGCATTCAGGCTACAAGGATGACAAAGGCGGTAACTTCTATCAGGTTCAATTTGAGGGGCAGGAAACCAACCTGCACCGAATCTGGGACTCAGGCTTGCTGCGTAGCCGATATCTGGATGCTCGTGATTATACGCATCTGCTGGAGACACAAGGTCCATTCAAGGGGTCTCCACTCAAGGCATCCATTTTTCAGTCGGCGGTCACTTGGGCTGAAGCCTCCTGTCGTATCGACCGGGACGATGGCGTGTACCCGGCTGGGCACCGTATCTCGCGGAGCTACGTGGTGCGTATGCGCCCGATTGCTGAGCGGCAGTTGCGTCGGGCCGGTGCCCATTTGGCTGAAGTGCTCAATCACATCTTGGGGGTACAGTGATGCTGTGACGGTGGGTGCGACTGGCCGCTAGCTAGGTCAAAAATTCCTTGCGCTTGTTGGGGGCGCATCTCAGACCAGGGATTAAACTTGGCAGTCTGCCAATGAAACCGGCCGCAGCGTGTCTGCCGCGTGTCACTCCGTCGTTGCCGAGTCGACTTCCAGATAGATCCGTAGTCTTATGGACGCAATAGCAACAATACGCCCCACGGGTTCTGTGTCACCGCTACGCTGATAATAAAAGCGTAGGTGGCCAGCGCCCCCCCATAGGCGATCGCCCTTTGCCGCCAGGAACGGGCCGGGCGCAGCGCCAGCATGCCCAAGGCGATATACACCACCAACAGCACCAGTTTGACCGTTAGCCAGGCGTCCAGTAATGGGTATTGGTGGATAATGAAGGCCAAGCTCAGCCCGGCAGCTAGCAGCACGCTATCGTTAAAATAGGAGAAATATCGTAGACTCCAATGCCTCACAACATGATTCTGGCCAGCTAATCCCAGTCCCCCACGCACGGCAAACAAGCCGCCGGAAAGGGCCACAGTAGCAATGTGCAAGATGAGAATCTGCGAGAAAAAGGTGGCCAGCGGCATAAGGGCTTAATCGTTGGTCAGGGCTCTCAACCGGGCTGTCCATCGCGACGTGGGGTGAGGTAGATCCATGCCGAGCGTAATGTCCAGGGTAGAAAGGCGGTTATCCAGGCCGCTGCAG